>WQXH01000037.1 GCA_009784945.1 Coriobacteriia bacterium
ATAACTGGCATCAGTTGCACTGCTTAAGAACTCCCTTGCTTCATCTACCGTAAAGAAGGCGTTAGAAGCAGCGATGCTATAGTGCTTGTTGCCTGCAATTTCATCGCCTTTCATGACGACGAATTTGACGCCTACCCTTACCGTGGGGTCTTGGTCTACGGCAAAGCTGACATTGTAGATGCCGGGGGCGGCACTAAAGCTTGGGGTGCCCACAAGAACTGGAGAGCCCGGAGGTATGTTTTCAAGTAGAGTGAGCACGTGCGCATTTGCGGTAGTAATGTACTTGACTTCAGAAAGACCACTGTCTACAAAGACCTTTGCTTCGTCTACAGTCATATACACATTGGAGGCGGCTATGGCGTAGCGCTTGTTTCCTGCAATCTCATCTCCTTGCATGACTACAAACTTGACGGTTACTTTGACGGAGGGGTCTTGCAGAACGGCAAAGCTTACAGGATAGATGCCTGGCGCTGCAAGAACTTCTGGCGTGCCCGACACTACGGGGCTTGCGGGAGTTATACCTTCTATAAGCGTGCGCACATGAGCATTGGCAGCCTCAATGTAGCTGGCATTGCTTACGCCTTCCAAAAAGGCCTTGGCCTCGTCCACCGTCATAAAGACGTTGGAAGCAGCTATGGCGTAGCGCTTGTTGCCCGCAATCTCATCGCCCTTCATAACCACGAATTTAACAGCTACGCGCACGGAAGAATCTTGGTCTACGGCAAAGGACACCGGATACTCACCAGGAAGAGCTTGGAGGCTGGGGCTGCCCACAACCACAGGCGCGCCCTCTGGCGTACCTTGCAGCGTACGAGTGTGTGCATGTGCTCTCTCGATGTAGCTGGCAGCAGTTGGGCTGGTTGCCAAGAAGGCAGCAGCCTCGTCCACCGTCATAAAGACGTTAGAGGCAGCAATGGCATAACGCTTATTGCCTGCAATCTCGTTACCCTGCATAACCACGAATTTCGTAACTATGGAAACGCTGGGGTCTTCCTCAACATAAAAGCTAATGTCGTACTCACCGGGAACAATGCCAACCTCGCCAAGAGGTAGCTTCCTTGCTGTGGCGTTGTCTGGTAGTCCGTCAATGCGCAGGGCGTAGGCTCCAGCGGCAAGAAGGTAGCTGGCCTCGGTTGCCGTCGTTCTAAAGGCCATGGCTTCGTCAACGGTCATAAAGACGTAGTTGGCGGCGATGAAGTACTCCTCGCTATGGGCGTACACGTCTGCAGCGTGCACCACGAAGTAACGGGTGTTGCTGGAAACATAGTTGCCATCCGAGTCTGTGGTTGCATAGACCACCGGATAGACTCCTGGCGTGGCAATGTCAACAGAGCCGCCATGCACTACCACATTGGCCAGCAGGTAGGCTTCTGAGTCCACATCGTCTGTGGCTGTCATACCAAGTCTCTTGTGATAGTCAAGAGAGGCAGAATACTCTGGGTCATTTACTTGAAGAATGATGGGGCTCGTTACCACCAGTGTAGGCGGATTATCCGAGAGGTTGACCTTTACGTTGGCAGTAACTGCTGGCTCTTCTGCTACCCTTGCGGTAAAGAAGTCCGTGGCAGCATTGTCCATGGCAAATGTCCTTGAGACTACCTCGGCTGTTGCCGGTGTTGTGATGAGGCCACTTGGCCCCCATAAATACTTAAAGGCTGCAACCTTACCCTCTACCATCAGCTGGGCATCAGTAACCTGCTTAGCCCAGTTAAAGCTCTTGCGCTCGGTGATATGCTCGTAGTCGAGCAGGTATTGCTGGCCTACAGCCACCTCGCCTGGACGAACATGCACAAGGAAGGTTTCTTCTTGGTTAAACTCATAGAGCCTCACCGTAACGGTGTAGTTGCCCGGAACAACTGCCTCGCCGTAAGGATAGTTTGTGGCACTGACAAAGAGGTCCTTATTAGTCTTGACGGGCACCAGTACATACCCCTCTGCCTCAATCAAGGACATGAGCTGCTCGGGGGTGGTGATCTGCTGAGCATCCCCGAGGCCAACAATCTTGTTTTTACCTTCGATGTCATATTGAACGGCCTTTACGACAACCGATGAGGCAGCAGGCAGCATCATGTCATGGCGAGGAGTGTTGACGAGAGGCTGTTCCCAGCCATTGGCATCGGCAAAGACAACGGTGATGATGTCTCCCTCTTGCAGCTCAACACTGTCTTCGATGGTAAATGACCAAGTGCCACTGGCATTAACCTCGCCAATGCCTGGTAGTTCGACATTGCCTGCCAGTGCGCGTTTGAGCAGGGCTCTCACGGTAACCGGCGGGTTGTCATTGGGCGCCAGCTCCCATGTGCCATTGAGCACACGCTGATTAGAGTAAAAGGGGTTGGATTCAAAGGTTGCGGGAGGCAGCGGTGGCACAAAGTCGGTTACAACGGTAGGGGCAGGATTACTGAGGCTGTTGGCTATGTGGCGCTTGGTAAAGCCGGGGTCATTGGGGAATGGCTCGGCTGGGCCTCTCCAGTACTCCTTGATGGTATAGGTGTCTCCTGCTTCCAAGAAGAGGTTGGTGTTTGCCGGCTCGCTCAGCACCTTTTCGAGGCGCAGCACGCCGTCGAGTGTGCCGGCTTGCTCAACTTTATAGACAGTCTCTTTATTGAGAGAGCCAGTTATCGAGGCCAAGAAATCAATGGACCTGCCGTCCTTTTTGACTACGTTTACTATGGCATGGACTTCGCCATCCCAGAAGGGACGACCGATGAGGTCAAGCCCCTCGGGCACCATGCCCTGCCAGCGTACAAATTGATCGGCATTAGTGGCGGGGAGCGCCAGGTCTATGCGCGGTGGTGCGTTGTTTGCACTGATACGTGTATAGTTGCCCATGCGGTTTTGCAAGGCAGCGCCGCCAGCAGGATTTGGGGTGGTGGCATTCCACCACTCTCTAAACTCTTCATCGCCGCTGATCCAGTTAAAAGTAGAACCTGAGCCACTTCTTAATACATAGTCTATAAGAGTGTAAGATCTTTGGGGGTTGCCGTTCCAGTGATTAACGCCTCTGAGCCAAATAGCAACGTCTGAGTCGGCAGACTGCCAATTTGCACCACTGCCCAGGTTGAAGATTGATCCGCCGCCGGGGCGCTTGTTAACAAAGTCGTAGTACAGGGGGTGCTCCATGACAAAGTCAAAGTTTGCTCCCCTTGCCTCTATAATGGAATAACCCGTTGCATTAGAGGTGGTACCAGCTGCGGTAAACACCGTGCCTCTGCCGATATATATTGAACCATCTCCCCTGCCGGCAGCATCGATGGCAGCACCTTTGTCTGCTTGAATGGTGCAGGCAGACGGCTGCCCACTTGGGCCTGTTCCAGAAAGGTGAAAGCTAAAATATCGTGCACCATACTCAATAGCCATGTTGCCGCCATTGTTAGGCGTTGAAGAGTCTGCGTCTCCATTTACTGTGCCGCCATTGTATATCCTGACCTGGCCACCGGTTTCAATAACAAATGCGTTGCCCGAGGCGGTACCAAAACGCACAGCTGCCGATCTATTACGATTTGCAACGGTAGTGACATGTTTTACAACGTCTACCTTGCCGCCATTCCTTACCAAAAAGGTTTGGTTTCCTACATCCCTAAAGCGAATGGTTGCTGTATAACCAGAGTTGGATCCTTTTTGAGTTACGATGAGCTCTGAGCCCTCGCCGTCAACAAGAAAGGTGCCCCCATTTATCTGCTGAACTATGGCAGGCACACCGCTACCTGTATTGACGCTGTGCGCCTCAATAACAGAGGCTCCCGTAATATTAAAACCACCACGAGCCCCCTGAGCACAGATGGCGCCATTGTCTGAGCCACCGCCGGTACCGTTTGTGATGACCGTTACGCGAGATCCGTTTGTTGCCTCAATGGTTGCAGAAAACGTCGTGTTGCTGTTGCCAACATCAAGGGCATTGCCCCCTTCGGCAAAAATATCTATCTGGGCACCATCATGAGCGCCAAAATAGCAAGCAAGCAAATCTCCTGCAGCGCCCATGTTAAGTGCTGCGGGGGCAGAATCAGAAGTGCTCTCTCCCAAAAGGTTTGCAGTAGCGCCTGCAGCAAAGTTTACCTGTGAGCCTCGCATTGTCTCCTCTACCACCTGTATGTTTGTGGTGGTGTTGGGGCCAAATTCGATGCGTGCATAGTTGCCTGTTGAATTGTCAGGATACCCCAGACAGAGTCCGCTGGTAGCATTGGCAATGTCTATAGTGCTGCTTTGTCCAAAGCTTGCGTGGGTTCTCAAGCTGGAGGAATAGCTAACAGCATACCTTCCTCCCCTTAGGTGGAACACCGTATCCTCATGAGCATCAAGCGCATCAAACAAATTAATGAGGTGATTGCGTGCTGTTGTGCTGGTTCCCGAAGGCAGGTTTCTCGAAAAATAGACGTGCGCGCGAGGCATGATAGTCATAGTGCCAGCATATACTTGTGGCTCAGATGAAGCTTCATTTTGCCAATCAATGAGACCAGACAAAATGAGGTTGGCTCCTGGCGCATGCACCAGACCACTTGAAGGAGTTGAGGTGGCATTAATATTGGTTAATGCAATGTTCCAGCCCCTTGTTCTATCAACATTTGTCTCAGTGCACCACACTGCAGATACACGGTTACCCGAGCCCAGGCGATCGATGCTCAGATTCTCTAGGCTAAAGTGGGTGGTCTGACCAAGATCCTTCCTGCCAAGGTTAAAGGAGTTGGCCTCAGCAGTGTCGCTGCCAAAACCAATAGAGATACCCTCTGTTGCACCTTGTATCTTCAGGTCACGAGTCAAAGCAGGAAGTCTGTTTCCTCGGTTGGTGTTTGTTGTTGTGGTGTCTCTGGTTATAGAGCGAGTAAGAATGATTTCGGAGATATCTGGATCTGCCCAGGCATCCCAAAAATCGATCCAAAGGCCGCTGCCAATAACCACAGAAGAACTCAAGACCGTCACGACTCCCTCCAGTGGGTTGATGCCTGCAAACATACCAACCTCAAAGCTGGGAAACTCTGGATCAATGAACTGTTGTGGCATACCAGCCTCATTCATGCTATGCGAGCCCTCTACTATAAGAGAGGGAGTGTTAAAGGCTTGATCCTTAAGAGGAAGTGAGTTTGGATTTGAATCGTTAAGGGGCAGAGACCAGTCTTGGCTGGGATCTGTATATGCAAGATACCAGTCTTGGCCGGTATCACTATACGCAGGAGGCCAATCTTGATTTGAATCATTAAGCGCAGGGGGCTCGTCTTGGCTTGGGTCATTAAACGCAGAAGGCCAGTCCTGACCTGGGTCTTCTGTGCCCTCGCCTTTGAGCGCAGTCTCGCTTTCCAGTGGCTGCACATCATAGTTGCCGGTCATGCCTATTGACCCCAAAGGCACCAGCGTGACAGTCAACACGATTGCCATAAACATAGACAGCGCTTTTTTCATAATAGAGCGCCCGATGCGTGCAGCATCTTTTTGTCTGGGTTCGTTGCCTGATACTGTAGTATTCATTTTTTCTCCATCTCTCATTTGCCAAGGTCTGCTTCTTGAGCGTTTGGTTTGGTCCCCCTGCAACAATAACGAGCTACGCATACAAGTGCGTATCCTGTACGCACGTCGGGCGGTCATTGTTTTTGTTACCCTAAAAGAACCCTTCACGGCATATTTAAGCACCTTTTTGCACAGCAACCCCATTTTTGACAAAACATTACAAGTTAAAATCCCAAGCATAAACCGCCTACCCCTGCGCCTGCGCCTGCGCAGTAGGTGGGCACACCCGGTTTATTCGATTGTAAAAGGCTGATTTACCTCGATTAACCCCACTTACTCTGCACAAGACAGGGGCGGTTCCCAGTCACAGGAGGAACCGCCCCGAAAAGGAGTATGACCCCGAAGGGCCAGAGGAAAGCTAACTTAGCGTTGAATGGTAAATGGGCGGTACGCTATTCCGGTGTCACCTTCTTCATTGCTGATTGTCCATTCAACCTGGTACTCACCAGTTGCCAGTGGGTCAAAAATGTCTTGTTCTATAGTCAGGCTTACCCCCTGCGCAATGACGGTGCTGTTGACATCCGTAATGCGCCAGTCCACAGGAAAGCCTTCGCTCAGTTCGATTGTTCCGTGTATGGGGTTATAGGTTCCTGGTGCGTCAGGGGTAGCAGTAGTAAAATTAATTATCACGGTTTCGGGAATAAACACCGTGCGCTGAGTCTCAATTGGCGTACCGTCTTTGTGGTCTACTATCGTACCAACATAGTTGACTGCAATAACACCCCCGGCAATCAAGGCTCCCGCTGCCAGGGTTCCCGCTACAATTGCTTTGGCAGCTGATGCCTTGGCGGCAGTCGTGCCAGAGGTAGAAAAGATGATTTCTGGAGCTTGCTCAACGCATCTCTGCCATAGCATGTTAGCCATGCCTGGCTCAAGAGCGTTGTCTACCGAAGTTACGACACCAGCAAGAAGTAGTGCGTCAAGCGAGACACCTTGGAAGCTGGCTTCGCTGTCTCTGACGCCCATAACTGCTTGTTCGTGTTCTTCTAGCATCCTTTTCATGTTCTTCTTCGCTCTATTTATGTTAGAACCAACCACTGTTACTGTTGTGTCTAACGCCTTTGCTATGTCCTTATAGGGCATATCATGGTAGTAGTATAGGAGCAAGGTGTAGCGCTGTTTTTCGGGTAGCTTCTCGATGAACACCCTTATCAGCTCATCGCGCTCCTTACGTTCCAGTTCTTGAGGCGGCCCTTGTGCGCTCTCATCAACTATGTCGCCTTCTAGGTCATCCATATTGCCTAGTCGCTGCTTTGCCTCTTTCATGTTGTACTTGTTGCACACATTCATCGTGATACGATACAGGTACGCATGAAATGCATAGGGCGACTTGAGCTTTGGAAGTCCCTTGTGTAGCGAAATCACTACTTGTTGAACAGCGTCCTCAGTCTCGCCTCTGTCGGTCAAAGTCTTGCTGACGTTGTAATAGATGGTGTTGATAAATATCTGGTAAATCTCGGCAAACGCCTCTGCGTCACCGTCCATACTCTTTCTTATCAAACGGGCCAATGCTCGTTTTGATAGTCTCTCTTTTCCTAAACTTTCCTCAACAACCATCAGTCTATTGCACCGTCTTTACTATAAAGAGTACTCAGTTGCATGATTTATTGCGTCCTCTTCCAAATTCTTTTTAGAAACGCCCTAATTTTTTACCCAATTTTCCTGTTAGTTAACAGTATACCAAAAATATCAAAAAACCACTTGGAATTGGGGGGTAAAAACCAATTCCAAGTGGTTGTGGGATCCTTCGCTTGGCGGGGGTGGGCCAACACGAAGGGCGAGATGGTAAGTTGTTCCCCATTTGCTTCCCGATTTACTCAGTAAAGAGACCTCGAATCTCTGTTTTATTGCGTGGTCAGGAAAAAAACTTTAAATCTTTGTTTTTCTTCTTACAATTTGCTACGTTCTGCCGTTATTCTGTCTGCCGTTATTCCACCGTTATTTCTAAAGTTCCCTGTATCGTGAGTGCCTGAGAGAAACAACTTCCTGGCACTCAAACTATTCTGCTTCCGTTAACTCCCACTTTCGACTAGCCTGCGCCGACCCGCTCGGCATTTTGATTGGCAAATCCAGTGCTACAGGGTACCAATGACAAGAGTATAACACAGCTCAGAAATTTATTTTGCCTAAAACCTAGCAAATTCCCCATTTTGTATTGCATTTGCCGCAATATCTTACTATAATCAGAGCGCAGGGTAACCAGGGTAACGGTAGGTATTTAGCACTGAGGGGGCTCTCATGAAGGAATTACATGAGCTGCTTGGGGATAACGTAGAGTCGCAGATGCAGGCGCTTTTTGCGAGCATCTTCGTTGTACAAAACCGCTTCCAAACAGCATACGGCAAAGAACACGGAGAGCTGACAGCTAAACAGTGGCTGATGCTTTTTTTCATCAAAACGTGCCCTGAGCCTCACACGCTCACCAAGGTTGGCTCCTATATGGGTTGTTCGCGACAAAATGCAAAACAGCTTGCCACAGTCTTGACTAAAAAAGGTTTGGTTCGTCTTGAGCAGGGAGCCAAGAACTCTCTCAATATCGAGTTAACAGAAAAAGCGGCAAAGTCTCTAGCGAGGATGAGTGCGCGTCACTTAGAAGTGTTGAGCCTCCTCTTTTCTGATTTTAAAGCAGAAGAAATCTTGGCGCTCAGCCATCTGTACACAAAACTCTATACCGGAGTTGAGCGCATCGAAGCGTTAAGTAAAGAAAGTCTTGCAAACTAAGGCGCAAGGCTGATGTAAGGGGGCGAAGGAACCATGACAGCAATCAATCCTTTTGGGAAGAAAATGGCTCTGTCAAGCGGGCTCCCTGCGCGGCTGCTCTTTGTCGTAGTGGCGTTTACCTTGATGGTGGTTGCAAGCTGCACGTATGCAGGCAATATGCTGCACAACCATTTGAGGGTAGAGGCAGACAACATGCTCGCTCAAACAAAGCTGAGGGTAGAGAGCAATGTCCTCACCGCCGAAACCATGTTGGAGATTGTTGCCGAAAACATCATCGAAATCATCGAGCACGATGGCAATGCTGATGACGTTCTTGCCCACCTGCAGATGAAGAATCTGCGGCTGCAAGAGAGCCTTGGCTATAGCAGTGTTCGAGGCTACTTTGATGTCTTTGGTGGAGTGTACTTAGACGGTTCGTCTTGGAAGCCGCCGGCAAGCTGGCAAGTGCAAGAGCGCCCCTGGTATCAAGCCGCAGTTGAGGCCAACGGGGGCATTGGCATCGTGCCCATATACCAAGCGGCTCATTCAAACCAATACGAAATGGCATACTCTCTTTGTATCTTTGATGAAGATGGCAACCGGCTTTTTGTACTGGCTTTAAACGTTCCTCTTGCCATGCTCAACCAACATATGTCCGGCATTGGCCACTCAGAAAACAGCTATGGCATTTTAGAAAGCGCTGCTTCGGTTATTATGGCGCACCCCAATCCAGAGTTCATTGGTCAAAACATGAGTGAGATTAACGCCGACATCTATAGCTTTGCCAATGAAGTAAGAGAAGGAAAAGACTTAGTTGAGCACACTGCTACCAACTACCGAGAAGAAAAGGTGGTTGTCTTTACCTCCCTGCTCAAAAACGACTGGGTTGTATCTGTGGTCATTCCTCAAAGTGAATACTACTGGGAGCTCACACAAATGACTATCATCATCAGCGCCTTTGGGGTTTTTTTGGCGGCAGCACTCATAGTCATCCTCATAGGCATGGATAAAAACAAGAGACGGGTTGACGAAATGGCTCAGCAACAAAAAGGGTTGCTGGAGCAGAGTAAGAGCATGCAGCTCATGCTCGATGCCATGCCCATAGGCTGCAAGCTCTGGAATGAGAATCTGGAAATAATTTCGTGCAACGAAGCCTGTGTGCGCCTTTTTGGCACAAAAGACAAGCAGGAGTTTATTGATCGTTTCTTTGATTTTTCTCCTGAGTATCAGCCCTGCGGCAGGCTGTCTAAAGAGATGGCAGCCGAGTCTATCCCCAAGGCACTTGAAGAAGGCTTCCTGCGCTTTGAATGGATGCATAACAAGATGAATGGCGAGCCCATGCCCGCAGAAATAACCATGGTGCGCGTAGCCTATCAAGATGAACACGTTGTGGCAGCCTATATCCGCGACCTTACAGAGCACAATCAAATGCTGGGCGAACTCAACTCCTTTACCGATAAACTACGCTTGGCACGCGACGAAGCAGAGCATGCCAATCATGCAAAGTCTGCCTTCCTCGCTAATATGAGCCATGAAATGCGTACTCCTCTGAGTGTGGTCATAGGCTTAACCGATCTTCACATGGAAGAAGAGCTTGAGAGCTGGATTATGGGCGATATCAAGAAAATCAACACCGCAGGCAACACACTGCTCAGCATAGTCAACGACGTATTGGACATTTCTAAGATCGAAGCAGGCAAGATTGAGCTGGTGCCCATTATCTTTAACACAGCAAGCTTCTTTAACGACGTGGTTACGCTCAACATCATACGCATCGAGAGCAAACCCATTGTCTTTAACGTCAAAATTGACGAGAAGGTTCCCGAAGAAATCTTCGGTGACGAACTGCGCCTCAAGCAGATGCTTAATAACCTTTTGAGCAACGCCTTTAAGTATACCCACGAAGGAAGCGTAACGCTGAGCGTAAGCTGCCATCAAGAGGGCAACGATGATCTTTGGATGCACGTTACTGTGAGCGACACTGGCATAGGCATGAGCCCTAAGGATCTTGAGCGTCTGTTTACAGATTATAATCAGGTCAACACAAAGGCCAATCGAAAGATCGAAGGCACCGGGCTTGGCTTGTCCATCACCAAGAAAATGGCTGAGCTCATGGACGGCTCCATAGAAGTAGAAAGCGAGTTGAGCAAAGGCTCGACCTTCTACCTCAAGATCAAACTGGGCTTTGTGAGCAGCAAGCCCCTCGACAAAGAAACAATCGAGAAGCTCCGAGACTTTAGCTATGCCGACACCAAGCAGCATGTTTCGGCAAAGCTCGTGCGTGCAGATTTGAGCTATGCCAAGGTTCTCGTGGTAGACGATGTGCAAACCAATCTGGACGTAGCTTCGGGCATGATGAAGAAGTATAAGATGCAAGTAGACTGCGTAACCAGCGGACAGGCGGCCATCAACCGTATTAAGAGCCAAGAGCCTCTTTACGATGCTGTCTTCATGGATCATATGATGCCCGAAATGGACGGCATCGAAACAACGCAGCGGATACGGGCACTCGGCACAGAATACGCTCAGGGTCTGACGATTATTTCGCTCACCGCCAACGCCATAGCCGGAAACGAGCAGATGTTCTTAGACAGCGGTTTTCAAGCCTTCCTATCAAAGCCCATTGACATGCTCAAGCTCGATATGGTTTTGAGGCAGTGGGTAAAGGATAAGACAAAAGAGGCTGCTCAAAAGGCTGCACGCGAAGCTGCTGCAGAAGCTGCACGAGAGCCAGCAATGACTCTGCTGAGCCCCAGGACGGAGGAGGAGAGCAGCTTTGTTGAAATCAACATCCCTGGAATCGATGAGCACAAAGGCCTGGCGTTTTATGGTCAAGATCAAGAGCTCTATATACCAGTCTTGCAGTCCTACGCCGCCAATACGCCTGCCATCATTAAAAGCTTGAGGGGCGTAAACGACAAATCCCTGCCCTCTTATGCAATAAACGTACACGGGCTTAAGGGTTCGAGCGGCAGCATAGGTGCCGAAGCCGTGAGAGAGCAGGCAGCCCGTATGGAGGCAGCAGCAAAGGCAGGCGACCTCTCTACCGTCTTGGAGCATAACGAAGCACTGCTCAAAGATACCGAAGAGCTGGTGTGCGCCATCAGAGAATGGTTTAGTGCCCAGGCGGCAGATGACGCACGACCCGAGCTTGCTGCTCCGGATCCAACACTTTTAGATGATCTGCAACGCTGCTGCGAGCAGTTCAATATGAATGGGGTCGATGAAGCCATGGAACAACTAGAGCGCGCTCGTTACACCACCCACGGCGAGCTCATTACCTGGCTGAGAGAAAAGGTGGACATTTCTGACTTTGGCGCAATAGTCCTGCGTTTGGGGGAGTATAAGGAGGAATCATCATGAACAAGCAGAGAAAAATCGTCGCGGTAGACGATAACCTAACCAACTTAACCGCATTAAAAAACATACTCAAGCCAGTCTATGAGGTATATCCGGTGGATTCTGCCGCAAAGATGCTTGACCTTCTCGAGCATATTGACGCAGACTTGATCTTGCTGGATGTAGAAATGCCGGGGCTCAACGGCTATGACGCCGCACGTCTGTTGAAGAGCAACCCCGCTCGCGCAGAGATTCCCATCATCTTTGTTACTGCGCTGAGCGATGAACAAAACGAAATGGAAGGTCTGCAACTCGGCGCGGTAGACTACATCTACAAGCCTATTGTTGCCCCACTTTTGCTGCGGCGCATAGAAACACATCTTTCTCTGGCCGAGCACAAGCGAGAACTGCAAGCACTCAATACCGCCATCCAAAAGAAACTCATTATTAAAATTGGCGAGGTCTTTGAGCTCCAAAATGCCATCCTCAACATCGTAGCAGGCATGGTGGAAAGCCGAGATGACAGCACTGGTGGGCATATACATAGAATCATGACCTACCTGAGCTGCCTCATAGAGGCTTTAGAAGCCAACAATACCTACTTTGAAGAAGTAAGTTCTTGGGACATGGGCTTTCTCCTGCCCTCCTCTCAGTTACACGATGTAGGCAAGATAGCCATTAGCGATGCGATTCTTAATAAGCCTGGCAAGCTCGATACAGAAGAGTTTGAGACTATGAAGACCCATGTACAAATTGGAGTAGATGCCATCAGTCGTATGGAAGAAAGCACCTCTGACAGCAGCTTCTTTCAATATGCAAAAATCTTTGCAGGCAGCCATCATGAAAAGTGGGATGGCAGCGGATACCCTAACGGCCTTAAAGGAACCGACATTCCGCTCATTGGTCGCCTCATGGCCATTGCTGATGTGTACGATGCACTGGTGTCTCCACGTCCGTACAAAGATGCCTTCTCTCCCGAAAAAGCCGCAGCCATCATTCGAGAGGGCAGCAATACGCACTTTGACCCAGAGCTTGTTAACATATTCAACAAAGTAGCCTGCCGATTTGCAGAAATAGCACAGGACGCAGGATAGTTATTTGAGCGACAGGACGACAGATGTGTGTGAATGCTCCGTTGCCTTGCGCTAGCCGGACAACCACTTCTTGATGTCTACCGGCGTGCCATTAAGGGCGTTGCCCACAATGTGTTGAGCCACATGCTCGAGCTCCTTTTTATCACCTCGATAAAACTTGCCCAATAAACTCTTAAGCTGCTCTTTTGGGTTATCAAATTGCAGGCCAAACTGATTAGGCTTGCCTACAAACACCTTGTCGTCTCCGTCCGAAAAGAGCAGGTAGCCTCCTTTGATATCAGAAATGAGCTTGCTTTGAGGGAGAAGATTATCGAGCTCGCGCAGAGCTACTTCTGCCACCTGATCAATCAGGGTCTCCTTGTCTACCGCCTCGGGGGCACTGGCAATAACAGGATCGCCACTGGGCGGATCATAGCTGGATATTTCTTCTTTGCGAGGAGTCCAATTATCATCATTGATCAATGAATCGTAGAAGATACTGTCCAACGAGTCACTTTTGCAGCTGTCGGCAGTGGTGTGCACAGATGACCAAAAGATGTTGTCCAGGTCGTTATCTGCCGCTCTGCTTTTTTTGAGTTCGTTGTAGGCAGCATCCAGCACCGTCGTAATGCAGTTTTCTGTGCCCTCAAGGGCAAAGTCAAGCATGGCATCGTCCATGATTACTCCCTGACTCTCATTCCTCATCGTCTTTTATAGCAGCCTTCTTCTTACTGGAGTTGCTGGAGTTATCAAGCAGTTTGCTCATGATGTCTTCCGCAGCAGAATTATCACTAACGGCTGCACCCAGCGTTGTGGCAATGGGCATGACCTCTTGCGACTTATCTCCTACAATATCAACAAGCTTTTGTACATCAATCCCCTGCTTGCCCTGCGCTTGTTGAATGGCGTTGATGGTGGCAATTGTTTGCGGGGCAATGTTTAAGATGTTGTCAAACTGGCCTTTGGCTTCTGCCGCATTGCCAATAAGCGTGATATTGTCGATATTGCCCACTTGGGCGGCAACGGCCTCTGCGGTAGCAATCTGCGCCGAGAGAGTGTCGGGGTAGTAGAGCAGCGATGCTGCGCCTGCACTAAAGGCATTAAGCGCTTCTGCCATCTTCTGTTTACCAGCGGCCTCTGCCTCAAGCTTGGCACGCAGACCCTCTGCCTCAGCCAGTAGGCTGGCTTTGTTGCCTGCAGCCTCGGCCTCAAGACGCTTTTGTTCTGCCTCTGCTTGAAACACCTTCTGAGCCTTTTCGGCCTCGGCTACTCGTCTGATACGCTCGGCCTCGGCCTCGGCCTCTTGAATGGTTGCTTCCTTCTCGGCTACTGCCTTGGTAACTACGTCGGCGGCATACTTGTTTTCTTGCACTTGCTTGCGCGCAGCTTCTACCTCCGAAGCAGCCTTTTCTTTGTCGCGAAGGGCATTTTGCTCGGCAATGAACACTGCTGCCTCTGCCGTTGCCTTGGTCTCAAGTGCCAGCTGCTCGGCTTTGGCTGTTGCAGCCTGCTTTTGCCCCTCCATCTCGGCAATGGCTACCAGAGTCTTGTTTTGTTCCTCTTTTTGCGCCTTCATTTGCTGGGCCACGACGATGGCAGCCGATGCCTGGTTTTGTGCCACCGTCTCGGTGGAGCGACGAGTTTCCTCAGAGGCCCGGATTTGAGCCTCTGCCTTTACTGCAGCAGCACGGGCAACACCCAACGACTTGATAAACTCGTTTCTATCGTCAATGCGATTGATGGTGAACTTTTCGAGCTTAAGCCCCATCTTTTCAAAAGTCTCGGAGGCTTCGGTGATGATATCTTGCGAAAGCTGCTCACGATCTGCGTTAAGCGCCTCTACCTCACGGTTAGCTACAAGGCCACGAAAGGCGCCCTCAAATATGGGAGTTAACTGCGCCTCAATGTCAATCTGTCTGCGGCCCAAAAAACGACGCGCAAAGTTATCGAGTGAGGCGGTGTCGTTATTGACGATAAAGAGCGCAGTGCCCTCAATATTGACGGGAATAAGCTGCGCAGCCAGGATATCGGTGAGATTAACTCCAATTGGAAACTGGCTGATGTCAAAGCGCTCTACCTTTTGGAAAAAGGGAATCCTGACCCTTCCCCCGTTGGTAAGATACTGCGATTTACCAAAGCCGGTAAACACCGCTGCCTGATTAGGGGGAACAATGACCCAAAGCCTCTTCATCCACAAAAAAATCAGGATGACACCTACTATGACAACTATTGCAAGGGGCAACCAAACGGGAACCATACTCAAGCTCATTATTTCTCCTTTTTCTCTGGGTCATCATTTGAGTGGATTGGCACATCCACTTCTTCTGTTTTCATTTTATCAACAAAGGCAATGGTGCCTTCGACACGCTCCACTCTTGCCAAATCTCCCGATGCAAACACAAGGTCGGACGAAACCGGCCTGGCCGTATAGCTCTTGCCCTCAACCATGACCTCTCCCATGGCTCCCTTGGTCATAGGTGCAATGACCGCTGCAGTTTTGCCAACGGCTTCCTCTGGCTTTGACACACCACTATGCTGTTTGCGCTTGAGCGGTACGATAATAAAACGTCCAGCGCAAAACGCACACAGAGCGCCCACAATCAGACCTAAAAGAAGGGCAAAGATAGGAGCAATCTTGAGGGAGTTAAATAAAAAGCCACCCGCGCCGGTGCCCGAAATGCCTATGCAAATGGTGGTAAACGATATCCAGCCAAACCCATCGCCATCAAAGTCAAGCACTCCGTCAAGTCCATCAAAGACTCCTCCCACCGCATCGGTGATATTGCCAAAGATGACAGAAATGATGGCAAGACCCAGGCCGCCCACAAAGAGCGCCAAGAAAATGATGTTAGCCACTTGATGAGACAGCAGTGAATCAAAGAATTCCATAATCCCAACCTCTTTTAATGTGCATTATACGTTACTGTTTTTGCCACCTTGTCATCTGGTATGCCGCAAAGCGATTCTTGCAGCTTTTGGCCTTGCCAAACGCCGCGGAAGACAGATGGGCACGGGTAAGGTCATCTGCCTTGCCTGCCTAGCCAAGGTATGAGGCAATTATATCTCAAGTAGTCTGCTACCATGTAAGCACACTTATCAAGCACACTTGCCAACAACTGCCTCTACAGAAAGGCTTGGAGCTTTGACCATCAATCACATATTCCTCTTGCTGGGTGGCCTGGGTCTTTTCATCTACGGCATGAAGCTCATGAGCGATGGCCTCAAGCTTATCGCAGGTTATCGTCTCAAAAAAATTTTGGGCAAGGTCACCACGAATCGATGGGCAGCCGCTGGAGCAGGCGCCTTTATCACAGCTATTATCCAAAGCTCAACGGCTACCACCGTCATGGTCCTTGGCCTCGTTAACTCGGGCCTATTGACATTGTTTGCTGCTATTACGGTCATCATTGGAGCAAACGTAGGCACCACTATCTCCAGCATGCTTCTCACTTTTAATATCAAGCCCATTGCCCCCTTTCTGATCTTCATGGGAACCATTCTCTTTTTGTTTATCAAGCAAAAGAAGCTCAATCATGTGGGGATAATCCTCTTGGGCTTTGGCGTGCTTTTCTTGGGTCTCAGCCTGATGAGCGACTCAATGATGCCCCTAAAGGACGCAGCCTTTATGGCAGAGCTTTTTGAGCTCACGAGAAATCCTTTCTTTGGCATATTAATAGGCTTTGCTGTAACGGCTCTCATCCAAAGCTCAACAGCCACCATAGGAATCATTCTCTCAATGATTACGGTGGGCATCATCACCGACCTCAACCAGGCCATTTTCATCATTTACGGCCTCAATCTCGGCGGAACGGTAACCGCCCTCATTGCCTCCATTGGAGCCAACAGGGCAGCAAAGCAAACCGCTGTTGCCAACCTCATCTTTAACACACTGGGTGTGATAATCTTCCTTTTGCTCATGCTGTTTCAGTTTGACCTGGCAGGCATTGTCAAGCTCATGAGCACCGAAGTTTCGCAGCAGCTTGTTTTTGCCCATATGATCTTCAATGTGGTTATCACCTTAATCTTGTTGCCCCTTGCCAAATACATAGTCAAGCTTGCGCAAATAATCGTTAAGAGCAGCAGGAGTAAAGAGTCGGAGTTGCGATTCAAGTACATAGACTCCCGGCTCCTTAACACCCCTGCAATTGCCGTAGAACAAACCTTCAACGAAATAGGACGCATGATGGACATCGCGCTAGACACCTATGCGCTGAGCGTGAGCTTTCCACCAAAGAAGCAACTCAGAGAAGACATCACCAAAAACGAAGAAACAATCAACTTTCTTGACAAGGAGATAAACAAGTTCCTCGTGCACCTCAATACCATACCGCTCAAACAGGCTCACGTAGAAGAGCTTGGTGCCTACTACCGAATCACAGGCCACCTCGAGCGCATTGGAGATTACTCTGAGGACACCGCGTTTGCCATTGCCCAGTACATCAATGATAAGCGCTACTCAGAAAACTCCATGAAAGAAGTGTGCAGGCTTACCAAAAAAGTCGAGAAGCTTCTTAACAAATCCTTTGACCTCTACAACAGCGAGGTATTTGATGAAGAAAAGCTCGATGATATGAAGAGCTACAAAAAGGATATTTTTGCGTTAACCAAAGACAACAGGTTCCTTGCCGAAATCAGCCTGATGAGAATCATCTACAATCTCAGCCGCATCAGCGATCACGCCGTGCTGATAGCAGTTGCCCTGGGCTATCGCAAAACACCACCAGAAAAAATAGCTCAGCAGTAACTGGTACACTGGTTACTGTACTAAGCCGCTACCGCTGCAGCCCCATCCTGCACCGGCTTTCACTGTCAGACACTCGCCCTTGTCACATGGTCCTGCCCCGTTAGCTGTATCTACTCAAGCCTCTTCTACACTATTTAGCCAGAATTTGTGCCATAATAACGGTTGTGCACGATTTTTTGAGCCTTAGTGCCCTAGAATAGCCATAATCAGGCTATTTTAGGGTTATTCTCCCTGGAAATCATGCACAACCGTAATATTTGCTCAATAATTATAGTTTTTTTGCAGCGCTAAAAGTAGTCGTCCCCCTGGCAACCCATTTTACTAGACACTCGCCTGGAGACAAAAGGGAACGTCCCCTGCGTCCTGCCTTGTGGCAGGACGCAGGGGACGTTCCCTTTTGTCTTTTAGCTGACACAGTGTACTAAGGTAGAAGTGTGCTTTAAGCAAAGGACGGGTGCAGGTGCCAGATAGAGCGACAAACAATTAATTATGAGAGCGCGATGAGAGCACGATTACAAGCCAGAGATAAAGCTTGAATCATCCCTGGTGCCAAACGCTACCTCTTTTTAGCCTTTGGGCTCAAACAAATGAGCGTTTGAGAAGCTTTGCTAATATGTTACCTTCAAATACACAAATCTTGATTTATAATGACCGCTCTAGAAAATCCTCAACCTAATTTAGGAGAAAACTATGCTAACTGTAACTTTTGCTGGTGGGCCGCTGACCCTCAAAGAAGAACAACTCAAAGTGGGCGACAAGCTTCCTCAAGCAACGCTTGCCCAAAACGATCTTTCCCCCCTATCCACCGCCGACACGAGCGGGCTTCGCGTGATTCTCACCGTACCCTCGCTTGACACCCCCGTATGCGACCTGGAAGTAAGAACCTTTAATGCAAAGGCTGCTGAACTCCCTGGCGTTTCTATCTGCGTCGTAAGCGTTGACCTACCCTTTGCGCAAGCGCGCTGGTGTGGACAGGCTGGCGTTGATGCCGTCACCACCTTAAGCGACTACAACGGTGGAACCTTTGGCCGTGCAACCGGTACCTTTATTGATGAGCTCGCCCTGCTCACACGTGCGGTCTTCATCGTTGATGCCGACGACAACGTTGTGTACACCGAGTTTGTACCCGAAATCACCAACGCACCCGACTATGACGCAGTGTATGCCAAGTTGGCCGAGCTGGCATAGTCAAACACCTGTCAAGTAGACAGTGATTTACTCCGCCGACATGCCCTGGTATGTCGGCGGTTCTTTTGTCTTGACGGGTTTTCTGGCCAATATAGGCTAAGATAGTTCTATTCATTAATTATGGGAGGTAGCTATGGGCGAAGAACAAACCACCGCTAACCAAGAACCACCTGCTGGGCACCAAGCCGAGCTTATCGAGTTTCATGGCGAATTTAGCGACATCAAGGTTTTGGTGCGCAGAGAGCCCGGTCCTGATATGTATTTGGCCTTGGTTCCTCCAACTGCGCTTCCTTATGTAGTTGCGCCCATAGAAACACCTATCAATGACGTAGCCTTCTTTATTCAACAACGGCTTGAGATTCTTCGAGAGCTACGCGAAGACATGCTTAAACACTTCAAAAAAACCAGCTCGCTTAAGTGCCGCTTTGAAACTGGTGACGTTGCCCACCTTTTGGGGCGTCCCCTGATGATACGCGTTAGCGCTGTTTCCAAGGGTAAGGCGGTTAAAAAGGCAGTGCGCGTGCGCGCAAACGTCAAGGCAAATCTTCATCCAGACGTGAGTCTGCTCAGCCTTGAGGTTATGCAGGCTGGCAACTACGAGCAACGCCGCGCCGCGTTTTTTTCCTTTGCTGGCCAGGTTTTTTCTCAGAACATTTACCACTTGATGGAGCAATGTATGCAGCGTGTGTTTCCCGAGGCTCCCCTGCCCTCAAAGGTTAACTCCCGCCCTATGCGTGACAACTGGGTGCTCATTGATGAAAGCAGGAGCGTCGTGTGGTTTTCTGAAAACCTCATACCCTTTCCACCCAATGCAGTGGTATACGCCTACCTGGTAGAAGCCATCAAGCTCTATGCTCCAAACGCCACCGAAGAAGAACGCCTTGCCCTCCTTGCTACGGGTGTCCCCAATTGGCAAGACATGAAAGCCCTCCTAGGCGACCCCAACTGCCCCTACGCTCTCACCTCGTAAGAAGTTGACAGAAGGGGAGACAGAAGGGGACGGGGCTGAGTAAGGTGACAAGGGGACGGCACAGGTGACAAGGGAACGCTCCCCCAGGTGACAAGGGGACGGCACAGGTGACAAGGGGACGGGGAGTTGACAAGGGGACGGGGAGTTGACAAGGGGACGGGGAGTTGACAAGGGGACGGGGCGTTTGTCACCTTATTAAGGTGACAAACGCCCCGTCCCCTTGTCAACTCCCCGTCCCCTTGTCACCTGTGCCGTCCCCTTGTCACCTGGGGGAGCGTTCCCTTGTCACCTGTGCCGTCCCCTTCTGTCAACTTCACCTCGCCTGCGCGATGGCTTTAAATATATCATGGTAGGCGGTGTCTGGCTCATAGCGTCTTGTCTCGGCGTGTGCATTATCTACCAGCATGCCATTGAGCATCTTGGTTCTCACTTCACTCATGCTCCAAGGGTCGTCGGGTACTTCCAGCCAAACGTAGCGCAGCAACCTTTCATGCTTGTCTCGATTGCTTAAGTCTCTTTGCAAATAGACCGTCTGCCCTGGCTGCACTATTGATTTAACATAGTTACTTGAATCAATTCCTTCTTGCGTATTCTTGGTTTCATCAGAATGCACGCTCTCGGGAGCGTCTATACCAATGAGACGGACTCTTTCGTTGACCCCAAATATGCTCACAATCAAGGTATCGCCATCGACAATGCGTACCACCCGCGCCTGCTCAAATTCCTGGCTTTCTGAGTCCTTCCACAGCAGCTCATACGCTACCGCAAGAGTGAGCACGGCAGCCACAGCAAGCATGCAGACGAGTGCGCGTGTACTGAGCACAGATTTTTTCTTGCTATTTCTCATGAAGCAATACTATCATTCTGTCACACAAATAACACGGTTCGTATTTGTAAAACTAAACAGGAGGCTTGATGATTCAAAAAATGAACCTCGCTACCAGTGCAGAAGATATGCACAATATTACGCGGAGCGTTGCTGAGATCGTGCGTGCAAGTGGGGTGGAATCTGGGTTATGCCTTGTGTATTGCCCACATACGACCGCAGGGGTTACCATCAATGAAAATGCCGACTCAGACGTGGTTACCGATTTGCTCTACGGTCTTAACCAGGCATTTCCAGACCGAAGGCAGTTTCGCCATGCCGAGGGTAACTCTGCGGCACATCTCAAAGCCAGCGTCGTTGGCTCCAGCGTTACCATCCCCATTCAAAGCGGCAGGCTGCTCCTTGGCACCTGGCAAGGCATATACTTCTGTGAGTTTGACGGCCCAAGAAGCCGAACCTTCTACGTTCAGGTGGTTTGATTATGGAATAATAAGGTACAATCAAACCATGCACATGACCAATGCCTATTGGAGGTAAGCTGATGAGATCCCGATTTGATGAACAGCTAGAAGAGCTCAATAACAACTTGATTGAGATGGGTGCCTTGGTTGAAAAGACCATTGCCGATGCGTGCCATGCCCTCATTGAGCAAGATGTGACGCTTGCAAAGAATATCATCGGGCAAGATGACGATATTGACCAAAAGGAGAGGTTTATCGAGAGCCTTTGCTTACAGCTCATCTTGCAACAACAACCTGTTTCTGGCGACTTACGCCTTGTCTCGACTGTCCAGAGAATCTCTGCCGATTTGGAGCGTATTGGCGATCACGCTACTGATATTTCTGAGCTGACTCTCCTGCTCTCAACCACACAATATACTAACAAGCTCGTATATATTCCGCAAATGGCAGAAGCCACCAAAAAAATGATAGCCAACAGTATCAAAGCTTATATTAACAAGGATCTTGAGCTTGCCCAGGAGGTCATTGCCTCAGATGACACGGTTGATCAGCTCTTTGATACGGTTAAGGACGTTTTGGTCAAACGAATTCGAGACAGCGCAGATAGCAGCGATCAGGCAATTGATTTGATTCTCGTGGCAAAGTACTTTGAGAGAATCGGCGACCATGCAACCAACATTGCCGAATGGGTTATTTTTCTGCTCACCGGCATACACAAGGACGATAAAATATTGTAGTTTGTCTGCATTCCCAAAACCCACGAGAAACTTTAGCCCAGCACATTAAATTCGTTAAGGGCAAGTAAGGCAGCAGCAAGCAGAAGAAACGCGCTAAAGACAAAACGTAGTGAGCGCTCTGGGATTGCCTCTACCAGACGAGCGCCAATAAAGGCTCCTGGAATCGAGCCAGCCACAACAACGAGGGCGGCCACGTAATCTATGTTGCCCAAAACTCCTTGGGTCACAACTCCTGGAATTGCCAAGATAACCATTGCAATGAGGGAGGTGCCCGAGGCCTCCTTTAAAGAGATGCGCAGGAAGAATACCATCAAGGGAATCATGATAAAACCGCCGCCAACGCCAATATAACCGGCAAGCACGCCCGCAAAAAATGCAATAACAAACCCCAGGGCAAACTGTTTCTTCGTAAGCTTTGCTTTGGTTGGGGCTTGAGCTGGGTCGGCATTGTGAGGAGTCTTGGAGCTGCTGATGTCTTTGCCGGCACGCGCCATGCTTTGAGCTTCTACACCACCTTCTACCGCATCTTCTACCGCATCTTCTACACCATCCTCAGACACAAGGTGCTTTTTGCTCTTCATCCTCAGCGCTTTGATGAACATACTTATTGCCGAGTACGCAATTACCGCAGCTGCTACAACCATGATGAGCCAAGGAGGCGAGAGCGTTGCAAGCCAAACTCCCATTGGCGACGAAATAGCTCCGCCCAAGCCTGCAATAATGCCCAGTGAGACAATGCAGGTCTTTTGACGAATCCTCATTGCAGCACCCGATATCGAGGTGGGCACTATCGCACACAACGAAGTAGCCGTTGCGGTAAGCGGGCTCATCCCAAACAAAATGCGAAAGGTGGGAACCAAGATAGTGCCCCCGCCTACACCAAGCAAACCAGAAGCAATACCCATGAGGAGCCCGGTAAGCACGAAGAGGGTAATAGTAATGTAAATATCCATGCGCTATTCTAGCTTTCTATGGCGGTCAGGACGAGTTGTCAGGAGTCGTCAGGAAAGGGCAAGGTGTCAAAGGCGTGTCAGTGGAAACGCGTGTCAGCTTCCTTGTCTTCTATTCGCTTGCAAAGTTGTCAAAGTATCCTTTGATGAACACCACCGGGGTTCCCTTGTCGCCACTGCCGCTCACTAAATCGCAGAGGCTGCCAATGAGATCGGTAAGGTGGCGAGGCGTTGTGCCTTCGGTCTCATCCTTGCCCATCAAATTGAGTTGCTTGGTTCGTATCCGGCTTATGATGGCTTCTTTTGCCTCGTCTCCTCGTTTGTCGGCAAGCTCGTTATCGGCCAGGTACTTAAGCTTGAGCTCGTTGGGAAGCCCCGAAAGCCCTATGGTAAAGGCTGGTGAAACCACCGGATCTGCAAGCTCCCAAATCTTGCCCACTGGATCCTTAAAGGCGCCATCGCCGTACACCAAGACCTCCACCATAACCCCGGTTTTCTCAAACATGAGTGCTTGCACATCTGCCACAAACTCATCGCAGGAGTGCGGAAACAGCTTGACTTTATTGTCACTTGCCTTGTTTGAGCCCAGGACTCCATACTTGTCGTTGTAGCCGCTTCCTTCAACTGGCTGGTTCAAAAAACCGTCGAGCGTATGAACCACTTCCGCACCGCCTGCCAACAGGCGCCTTTTGGTTTGTTCACGGGTGTGAATATCTGCGGCAATGACATTTTTAGTGAACTTTAAAATCTCGCAGGGGTTATTAGCGAGTATTATTTCAGCTCCATTGCCTATTTCTCGATAAAGCTCCAGATAGTCGATAGCGGTAAACTCATGCTTCAAGTCGTTAAAAATGGCACGAAACTCCTGCTCGGTAAAAGCATCGGTAAAGGGATCCACGCCTGCAGCAAACAGTGCTTCTTCGCTGATGATGTGGTTTCCGACCTCATCCATTGGGTAGCTCAGCTGAATGTAGAGCTTGTCAGCACCGGCGGCTATTCCTCTGAGTAGAACAGAAAAGCGGTTGCGGCTGGTAATAGGAAAGACAACGCCCACAGCGCCCGATGGAAACTTGGCTCGCACATCGGCAGCAATATGATCCGTGCTGGCATAGTTGCCCTGCGCACGCGCCACAACTGCCTCAGTTACGCCAATGACGTCGCGCTCACAAACCTGCAGATTGTTTTCTGCGCAATAAGCAAGCACCGAGTCAACCACAATCTCGGGCAGGTTATCACCTTCATATATTATTGGGGTACGAACTCCAGCCGCCTGCGTTCCATATGTTCTCATGTTGCTTCAATTCCCTTTATCTCCGAGCCACCTGTGCATTGCCTATTATAAATCAAGGGAGGCGATGTTTACCTGCTTGTGTC
>WQXH01000038.1 GCA_009784945.1 Coriobacteriia bacterium
GTGGTCTGTTACAACTAAAAAGCAGCTTTATGGGTGAGGATTTTCTTCGTTAGGCAAGGCGGGGTTATGTGGCACTACTTGCGGTAATGCCACATAACCCTTACGCAGCATAACGGAGAAAAGGCCAGCCAGAAAGCTGCTTATTAGATGTAACAGACCACTAGTGCCGCAGCCATAATTGAGTTGAGATTAAGGTCTGGTAGCATCGCTACGCGATGCTACCAGCAACAAGGAGGGCAGCTACGTCAACAAAAGTGTTGCCATATTGTTACATTCAGCCTTGTTTTATGACTGGGAGTTGCGGTATCATAAGCGGCTGTGTTTTTTTGACCTATGAAGAAAGACCAAAGGATTTGCCAAAAGAAGATGCTATAGAACTTGAAGGAACGGTTATGGAGCCGCTTCCTAATGCAATGTTCAAAGTAGAGCTAGAAAATGGTCATGTGGTGCTCGCGCATATTTCTGGAAAGATGCGTATGCACTACATTAGGATTTTGCCAGGCGATAAGGTTACTGTGGAGCTTTCTCCCTATGACTTAAGCCGAGGTAGAATTACCTATCGCTACAAATAAAAGCACCTGCAACTTCCTAATAAGAACGAAAACAACGTCTGCGGCTGCGGCGTGATATAGAGACGACAACGATATTATTGAGAGGAAGAGACGAATGAAAGTGCGTCCCTCTGTTAAGAAAATGTGCGATAAATGCAAAGTTATCCGGCGCCATGGCCGGGTTCTTGTCATATGCGAGAACCCTCGTCATAAGCAGCGCCAGGGCTAGGAAGGGAGCTACTCTATGGCTCGTATTGCCGGCGTTGACCTACCGCGCGAGAAGCGGGTTGAAATTGGGTTGACCTATATCTTCGGCATTGGACTCACCACTTCTAAGCAAATTCTTGCTTCAACCGGTGTTGACCCAGATACACGTGTAAAGGATCTCTCAGAAGAAGAGACCGTAAAACTTCGTGAATACATTGATAAGAATCTGATGATTGAGGGCGACCTGCGTCGCGAAACCTCCATGAACATCAAGCGTTTGATGGAGATTGGCTGCTACCGTGGCCTCCGACATCGTCGTGGCCTGCCCGTGCGTGGACAAAGGACTCATACCAACGCCCGCACCCGCAAAGGTCCGAGGAAGCAGATCGGAGGTAAGAAGAAGTAATGGCCAAAAAACAGGTACGTACCCGCATCAAGCGCTCAGAGCGCAAGAACATCGCTGTTGGACAGGCGCATATCAAGTCCACCTTTAACAACACCATCATCACCATAACCGACCCGCAGGGCAACACCATTGCCTGGCAGAGTGCTGGCACCGTAGGGTTTAAGGGCTCGCGTAAGTCTACTCCCTTTGCTGCCCAGCTGGCTGCCGAGCAGTGTGCCAAGATTGCCAGTGAGCACGGGGTGCGCAAGGTGAGCGTTTTTGTTAAAGGTCCAGGATCTGGGCGCGAGACAGCAATCCGCACGCTTCAGGCCAACGGCCTGGAAATTGCGAGCATCCAAGACTGCACGCCGATGCCACACAACGGTGTGCGTCAACGCAAGCGTCGCCGCGTCTAGGATTAGTTCTATAACAAGACACTATTGTTGTGAGAACGCGCAGGATGGTAAAAGGGTAAGCTCCACAAGCATCCAAGGCGTTGTCATTGCATTACGAAAGGAAACACAATGGCTAGATATACAGGAGCTGACTGTAGGCTCTGCAGGCGCGAGGGAGCAAAGCTCTTCTTAAAGGGAGACCGTTGCTACTCGGACAAGTGCGCCGTTGAACGCCGCGATTATCCGCCTGGAGACGCCGGCAAAAAGCGCCCCAAAGAATCTGAGTACCGTACTCAGTTGCGTGAGAAGCAAAAAACCAAGCGCATCTATGGCTTGCTTGAAAAACAGTTCCATGGTTACTACGAGTTGGCTAACCGCCAAACCGGCGTAACCGGCGAGAATCTGCTTCGTATTCTTGAAAGCCGCCTCGACAACGTGGTGTATCGCCTGGGCTTTGCCAAGAGCCGCGACGAGGCTCGTCAGCAGGTACGTCATGGACATATCTCGGTTAATGGGCGGCGCGTCAATATACCGTCGTTTCGCGTAAAGTCGGGCGATCTGGTGGCCGTGCTTCCCAAGGCACGTGAGCTGCTGGTTATCAAGAGCGCCTTGATTTCTTCTCAGCGCACCGAAGTGCCGCAGTGGCTTGAGGTAGACATCGAGAAGCTGCAAGGCTCGGTCTTGTCTTTGCCCGAGCGCAATCAGATCGACTTGGATATCCGCGAACAGCTCATCGTCGAGTTGTACTCCAAATAACGTACTAAAGATCAGGAGGTATTTCGATGACAGAGTTCATGAAACCACAAGTAAACGCAGAAAACGTCAGCGACACCCTGTGCCGATTCATCGCAGAGCCGCTTGAGCGTGGCTACGGACAGACGCTTGGCAACAGCATGCGCCGCGTCTTGCTTTCGTCGCTTGACGGTGCTGCCGTTACTGCTATCAAAATCGAAGGCGTTCAACATGAGTTTTCGGTTGCTGAGGGGGCCATAGAAGACGTTACCGACATCGTCCTTAATGTCAAAGGACTGATTTTTAGTTCTATGGGCACTGCCACTGAGGGCACTGCAACGATTATGGTTGAGGGCACCAAGAAGGAAACCGTCGTAACGGGAGCCGATCTTGATATTCCCTCAGACTTTACCCTCATCAACCCCGAGCATGTTATTGCTACCCTTGCCGAAGGCGGTAAGCTCGAGATGACGTTACGCTTGGGTGTAGGTCGCGGCTATATTAGCGCCGAGCGCAATAAACTTGCCTCCGACCCCATTGGCTACATTCACGTTGACTCGCTCTTTAGTCCCGTGCGTAGGTGCACGATGAGCGTCACCGACACCCGTGTTGGTCAGCGTACCGACTACGACAAGCTGGTGCTGGAGGTAGAAACCAACGGCGCAGCAACACCGTCTGAGGCTATTGTGCAGGCTGCCAATATCGTCAAGCAACACATGGATGCCTTTATGGTGTTGAGTGAGGACGACGAAATGACAGGAGAAGCGCAGTCGATATTTGCACACGAAGATACCACCACCAATACCGAGCTTGAAAAGCAGGTAGAAGACTTGGATCTTTCTGTGCGCTCCTATAACTGCCTTAAGCGTGCCGGCATACACAGTGTGCGCCAGCTGGTGGACTTCTCAGAAAATGACTTGCTTAACATCCGTAATTTTGGTGCCAAGTCCATTGAAGAAGTCAAGGACAAACTACAAACCATGGGCCTCGGCCTTAAACCATAGACTTAAGCTACGAGACTTAAGTAACTAGGAGACAAACATGAGACACTACAAAAAAGGTCGTAAGCTCGGCTCGAGTGCCAGCCACACTGCGGCTATCAAAAAGAACTTGATGGTCAACCTTTTTTCTAATGACCGTATCAAGACTACACTTGAACGTGCCAAAGAGGTGCGTGGCGACGTAGATCGCATTATTACGTGGGCAAAGCGCGGCGACGTACACTCTCGCCGACTGGCTATTGCCAAGCTGGGCGACAAGCATCTGGTAGCCGAGGTTTTTGCCAAGGTCGAGCAGGGCATGTATCGCGATAGACCAGGTGGCTATACGCGCATCTACAAGATGGGCAAGCGTCGCGGCGATGACGCCATCATCGTCTTGATGGAGCTGGTACAAGAGCCCGTGCAGTTCAAGAAAAAGCAAGCTGCAAGCGATAAAGCCAAAACAAGTGGTCTAAAGGTCGAGAAGAAGACCAGCAAAGATCAAGAGCTTGATGAGGTAGCCGAGGAGCTACTCGAAGACGCTCTTGATGACGAGGCTTCTGAGGTCGAGGAAGCGCCTGAGGCTGAAGAGGCTGTTGAGGAAGCACCTGAAGCTGAAGAGGCTGAGGAGACTGCTCCCGTAGAGGTTGAAGAAGCTCCTGCCGAGGAGGAAGCTCCCGCAGAGGCTGAGGCTCCTGCTGAGACCGAGGAGGAAGCTCCCGCAGAGGCTGAGGCTCCCGCTGAAGCCGAGGAGGCTGCTGAGGAAGAAGCTCCCGCTGAAGAAGAAGCTCCCGCTGAAGCCGAGGAGGCTGCTGAGGAAGAAGCTCCCGCTGAAGAAGAAGCTCCCGCTGAAGCCGAGGAGGCTGCTGAGGAAGAAGCTCCCGCTGAGACTGAAGAAACTCCCGCAGAAGAAAATCCAGAGGCAGACGAGGATTTGGACAAAGATGAGTCAAAACAATAATGAGCAATATACCTGCTGCGCCGACGTATTGTTGGCCAAGCAGGCACCTTCCAGGCTGCACAGCAAGGATACCAGCCTCTTTGCAGAAATAGCCAACGAGGCACAAATAAGGCGGTGCTTGGGCTGGGCAGACCTTGCGTCTGATCCGCCTATTGAGCTTGAAGAGATTGCTGCTATAGCAGGGGGCATTCGCCTTGAGGGTCTCGACGCTGTAGTCTTGATTGGGCAGGGAGGTTCATCACAGGCTTCTATGACCATCTCAAAACTCTACGAAATCAGCAAGAAAAGCGACATTGCCTTTAGGACTATGGACTCGCTCTCGCCGGTAACGGTTAATCGCATTTTGCATGCGTCGGATCCGGCTCGTACGCTGTATATCGTTTCCAGTAAATCTGGCTCTACCATTGAGCCCCTCATGCTGGAGCGTGTTGCCTGGCAATATGTCACGGGGCATCTTGGTAGCAAGGGTGCTGCCAAGCGCTTTGTTGCCATTACCGATCCAGGAAGCAAGCTTGAGCAGCTTGCGCTGGTTAAGGACTATCGCTTTGTTTTTTCCTCACCCGTAGACGTAGGAGGGCGTTTTTCTGCCCTGAGCATCTTTGCGCTCTTTCCTGCCTCTTGTATGGGGATAGACATCGAGCAGGTGGTGAGTAGCGCTGCAGCCATGGAGCTACGATGTGCCGAGGACTCCAAAGACAATCCTGCCCTTGACCTTGCCTGCTTTATTTACCAAAACTATCGGCAGGGTAGGGATAAAATCTCGCTCGTCATGCCTCGCTCTGGTGCTGTATTTGGCCTTTGGCTTGAGCAGTTGATTGCAGAGAGTCTCGGCAAGCAAGACCTGGGTATTTTGCCCTATGTTGAGGTTGATGCCTCTATCTTACATGTGCCACACGAGGACAAGCTGATCATCACCTATACGCTCGGTTATCTTGAAGGCTTTGAAGAGTCCCTTTATCATCTTGACCCTACGATTCCAGTGCGTCACTATCGACTCAATTCTGCTGACGAGCTCTTTGCACGTTTTGTGGTGTGGGAGTATGCGGTGGCCATGCTGGGCTTACTTATGGAGATCAACCCCTTTGATCAACCAGACGTTGAGGATACCAAGAAGCGCGTGCGGTCTTTACTTGCCAACCGTGAATCCGCCTCCCAGGAAACCTCAACTCCTGAGGCTCAGCCCGTTTTGCCTAATGAGACGCAGAAGACCGACTATCTTGAGATAGGCTTTCTTGAAACTGATTATATTCGCTGCATGAGGATTTCTAATGCGCTCATGAAGCAAGCTGGTTTAACTCCCGGCGATATCACGATTGACCAGGCGCTCAGAGCCCTCTTTGGCACCCTTGAATCGGGCGATTACTTCTCGCTTAACGCATTTCTTCCCTTTAAAGGCTACGGACGTCGTGAGCCTATGGAAAGAATGCGCAACTGGGTTACCAGCCGCCTTGGGGTTGCCTCTTGTCTTGAGATTGGCCCGCGCTATTTACACTCAACGGGCCAGCTCCACAAAGGTGGACCTAACACCGGTGTGTTTTGCTTTCTCTCTGCAGACGAAACAGAAGACATTGCAATTCCTGGTGAGGAATTCACGCTCGGAACACTGGCCGCCACTCAAGCAGAGGGCGACTATCAAGCCCTTGCTGCCCGCGACCGCCGCGCCATCCAAATCCACTTGGCAAACAACGATGCCAAAACCCTCAGCCGCTTTGCAGACCGTTTTTGCTTGGCTGTTTCATCAACCAAACGCCCAGAGTAACCAAACCTACCCATCGCGCTGAGACTTCACTCTCAGGCTCCACACTCAGACTCTGCCCCCAGACTGGCTTTATTCTGGGGGTTTAACTGGGACTCCCTTCAAGCTCTCTACAAGTTCTTTACATACCTGGGGCTTTCTTTACACAACCATGTTAATGAACTTGATATTTGGACTTGATAATAGGCTTGTTAATCTAACAGAGAGAACAAGGAAAGGGAGAAACATGTACAAGAGTTTCAAAAAGCAAGGCAAGAAGATTATTTCGACAGCTACAGTGGCTATGATGGCGCTGGTTTTATCGTTTGCCATGGTTGGCTGTGGCAACACTGGCGCAGGTAACGATGAGGGTGGCTCAGCCTCCAATAGCCCAACACCAGCTGTTAATACCAGCCCCATTACCGTGGTATGGTATCCCAACGAATCTGCCAATGATTACGTAGAAACACGCACAGAAATAGGCAGGCTCATCGAGCAGGCTACTGGCAGATCTGTTGAGCATAAGCTGACGACCGACTACGTTATTACCATCGAAGCCATTGCCAGTGGGGCAGCAGACATTGCCATAAACATGGGCGCGGTTGGCTACATCGAAGCCAAGAGCAAGAACCCCGAGATTGACGTTCTCTTTGTGAACTCAGGTGCTTCGGGCACGCTTGATGATGCCATTTATTACTCCTGGCTAGCAGTGAGAGCTGCAGAGGCAGACCAGTTCAAAGCAGGTTCCGACTTTTCGATTGATAATATCAAGGGCAGAATAATCTCCTTTGTATCTAACAGCTCCACCTCCGGCTTCAAGGTTCCGACCGGTGACATAATCAACCACTTTGCCGCAGACAATCTCAGCTCCGATGATCTGGTGGAGGGCGGCTCTGATGCCTTCTTTGACGAGGTGCTCTTTGGCGGCTCGCACCAGGGCTCAGCGTTTAACCTGATGAGTGGCAACGCTGACGTAGCGGCTTTTTGTGACACTGAGCTACAGCCCTACGTAAAGCTTAAGGATGGAACAGAGAACAGGGTTGGTGCCACCTACACCATCAGAGATGGTGCCAGCGCCCCCTTTGACACCGTTGTAGGCGAAGACTTTGTCATTATCAACTCTACACCGGTCCTCAACGGCCCCAATGTCTACAACCCTGCCAATTTGAGCCCAGAAGAAGTCCAATCAATACGCGACCTCTTCACTTCTGATGAGGTTACCAATAACTCGCTCATATTCTTTGATCCTGATATTGAGGGTGCGATAGGCCTGTTCAAGATCACTTCAAGCAAGGGTTATGTTCTTGCTAATGACTCTTGGTATGACCCCATCAGAGAGATGATGTAGGCAAGCTGCCAAGGCTTGACCTGTGGATGGTAAGCGCGAGACGATTGAGAAAAAGGCACACGGAATGACAAGCACAGCCATGACTGCAGAAGCCCCTCTCTTGGAGTTTCAAAACGTCAGCAAGATTTACGATAAGACGACCAAGGCACTCTCGGATATAAGCTTTAAGGTTAGCGAAGGTGAGTTTGTCTCAATCATTGGACCTTCGGGTTCGGGTAAGTCAACTATACTGCGTTGCATCAACCGTCTGGTTGCTGCAACGCAGGGCACCATACACTTTGATGGGCACGACATCGGTCTTGCGGACAAGCGCGAAATACACCAGGTGCGTAAGAAAACCGGCATGATTTTTCAGCACTATAACCTCGTCAACAGGATGAGCGTGGTAGAAAATGTGCTACACGGAAGACTAGGTCATAAATCAACCATCAGCGGAGTTGTGGGCTTTTATACCGAGAAGGAAAAGGAAAAGGCCTTTGAGATATTAGAAAAGCTGGGGCTTTCTGATCAGGCCTACAAGCGTTGTGATGAATTGTCTGGCGGACAAAAACAACGAGTAGGTATTGCGCGCTCCATTATGCAGCAGCCTAGGCTGATCCTTTGTGATGAGCCCATTGCTTCACTCGACCCCAGTTCATCCAAGGTCATTATGGATCACCTCAGCGACATTAATAAAACTATGAATATCACCTGCCTAATCAACCTACATCAGGTGCATGTTGCCCTCAAGTATTCGCAACGCATCATTGGTATAACCAGCGGCAACATAGTCTATGATGGCCCGCCTGAATCCTTGACCAAGGATCTCATTTATGAGATTTATCAATCAAACGAAGGCGAGCTCATCACCGATGTCGAATAACGAACGCAAGAGGTTCCCTCGCCCAAAAAGAGACTGGACACCTGTCTGGGAGCGTCGCTTTCTTGTGGGACCCAAGATGACCCCAGACGCAGAAAAGGCCAAGCGACCAGAAGATCAGATGTCCATTTTTGCCAAGCGCAAGAAGACTTTTACCCTTGTCATTTTGGCTGTGGCAGGTTTATATTTGATCTCGGCTCTGGTAACCAGCTTTAGCTTCTTTGAGGGCATTGAGTCTTTTCCCAAGGCTTTCATATGGATTACCACTTATTTGGTTCCTAACGCAGACTCGCTTACTAAGCTGCCAAAGATACTCGACAAGTTAATCGAAACTGCTTTTGTAGCAGTAGCTGTAACCGTATGTGCGGCCATCTGCTCCTTCTTCTTTAGCTTGCTCGGTACCAATACAACAAAGGCACATCCAGCAATTGCTCGCGCAGTGAGAGTGATTGCCGCCTTCTTTAGGAATGTGCCCGATGTCGTGTGGGCCATGCTCCTCCTCTTTTCCTTTGGACAAAACGTGCTCACGGGTTTCTTTGCTCTTTTCTTTGCCACCTTTGGCCTGCTGACTCGCACCTTCATAGAGACCATTGATGAGGTAAGCTCTGAGTGCGTCGAAGCCTTGCGTGCCACGGGCGCCTCTACGCTGCAGGTGGTTTTTCAGGGCATTATACCGTCTGTCATGAGCGTGATTATTTCATGGATCCTCTACATGATAGAAACTAATATCCGCGCATCGACCCTTATTGGCATACTTACGGCAACGGGTATTGGTTATCAGTTTGACATGTACTACAAGCAAATGAACTATGCCTCGGCAAGCCTCGTGGTCATTACCATCGTGGTGCTGGTCATAGCTATAGAAATCACCTCAACGCGCATTAGGAAGGTGATCATGTGAGCAAGGAGCAATCCACCAAGGTTTCAACACCTACTGCCGTGGCAACTGCCCCCACTCCAGAGATTGATACCTCCTACTTTACTACTATCGCCACTTCCGCTGCTGCTTCTACGACTTTTCGGAGCGCTGAGCTAGTCGTAGAAGCAGCAGCTCTCCCTCTCAGCTCTGACTCTTCTCTTGCCGAAGATCTACAAAAGCACAGGGAAAAATCGCTGAGGGGAAGGATAAAAATCGGAGCCAAAGGAATGAGTGGCCCGGTCATCAAGATTACCGCTCTGGTTCTTATTGCTCTTACTGTCTACGGTTTTATTACCTTTGACTACAAGAACATCGATTTTTTTACAGCGGTTGCCAAAACCTTACATAACGTCAGGGTTATGTTTACCCAGCCTCATCTGGTGTACAACTCGTTTCCCGGCTTGATGTGGGCGCTGCTCGTGACCTTTGCGTTGGGAGCGCTGGCAACCTTTTTTGGAGCTATAGTTGGCTTCTTTGGCGCGCTGCTTTGTGCCAAGAACTTGGCCAACCCCATAGTGGGCAATATCGTGAGGGCAATCGTTGCTTTCATAAGAGCGGTGCCTACCGTGCTCTGGGTACTCATCTTTTCTGTTGCCGCCGGCCTTGGCAGTGTGGCAGCCGTGGTAGGCCTGACCTTCCACAGCGCTGGCTATCTGGTTAAGGCTTATTCGGAGTCGATTGAAGAAATCGATTATGGCACCATAGAAGCGCTCAAGGCCAGCGGTGCCAAGTACTGGCAAATCATCTTTCAAGCCGTTGTTCCAGCGTCCATAGGATACCTTACCGCTTGGACCTTCTTGCGCTTTGAAATCAACTTTGCCAACGCCATAGCCATTGGTGCTGCTGCTGGAGCAGGAGGCATAGGCTACGATCTATTTATGGCCAGCGCGTTTTATTTTGATTTGAGCGAGCTTGGTTTTATCACCTATACCGTCATTATTGCGGTAGTCATACTTGAAATTGTGGCAACCAGGATTAAGGCCAAAGTGAGGTAGGGATGAACAAGCACAGTCTCTCAAAGATTTTGGCACGAGCCAGTTATGAAGAAGTTGCGGAGTTTGCTTTGGCCATTTGCAATGAGCATAACCCCGTTATCGTCAAGGAGCCTGTAAAGACCCTGACGATGATCAAGATGCGAGAGCCGGTTCAGCAAAGCCTGTTTTATTTAGGCGAGGTCATGGTGTATGAGGCGGTGGTTGAGATCGACGGCGCCAAGGGGATAGCAGTGCTCATGTGCAGCGGTGCCTCCGATGATGCAGACAAGGCGCTTAACATGGCCATCATTGACGCAGCAATTAACAGGGGCATCTTTGCTGATTACGGCAGGCTTACTGTGCTTGGGCAACAACAAGACGAGCTGGTTATGAAAGAAAACGCCCTGCACCTCAAGACTATGGTGAGCTTTGAGTCTATGGATCAAAAGGCGCCAGAGGATTTGGGTGCCTACAAGGAAAGTGTAAAATGACGGCAGCTCTCTCAAAAAAGCATGACTTTGATGTGGTGTTTGACAGCCAAAAGGTTTTCAGGCTTGTTCTTGAGGCGCTGTCTCATCCTGCCAGGGAGGTGTCGATTTTAGAATGTGCTCGCAGGTTTGGCGGAAAGCACTCAGCACTTTTGGCTCTTGCCCTCACACTGCTCGACAATGAGGTGAGCTTTAACACCTGCGAAAACCATCAGCTTTCAGATGACATTGCTGCGCTCACCCTTGCGCACAGGTCAACGGTTGATAAAGCTGACTTTATCTTTGTGTGCAATTTAGACGACCTCAAAGATGTAATAGAGCACGCCAAGTGCGGCACGCTCGAAAACCCACACCAAAGCGCAACGATTGTCATTTTGGATGAGCAAGGCAACGACGTGCCGGCGCACCGCCTTTGCCTTGTGGGGCCGGGTATTGATGTTTCTAGAACCGTAACGGCCTCACCTGCCCTCAAGCAGGCCTTAATACTTCGTGATGCACAGCACTATGAGTATCCTCAGGGAATAGACCTGCTGTTTGTTTCTGGCAAGGGCGAGCTCTATGCAATTCCGCGCTTGGTGAGGCAAGGGGAGGTGGGGTAAATGGCCTATGTTGCTGTTTCTGGTGGCGCAGAAGCAATTGAAGAAAGCATCAAGCTACTGGACTATTACAAAAGCAGCACCCAAGATGCCCTGAGTGCGGAGGCAATCTCGGATCAGCTCTCGCTCCTGGTAGATCGAGTAATGGGCGAGGCTGGCCTGTACTCCAAAATATATGCAGGCATTGCGCTCAAGCAGTGCGAAGGGTCGGTAGAAGAGGCAGTATTTTTGCTCCGCGCCTATCGATCGACTCTTACAAGAAATTACTATAGCATGCCGGTGGACACTGAGAACATGCGTATCATCCGGCGCATATCAGCTGCCTTTAAGGATATCAGCGGCGGTCAAATGCTGGGCCCATCCTATGACTATACGCATCGCTTAATCAAGTTCAATGGACAAACAGAAAACCCACAAGAGATTTTGCAGGCCTTGCATGAAGAGATGAGGGCGCAAACGCCAGAAGACAGCTTGAGGTGTCCGCGAGTCTCTGATGAACTGAGAAAAGAGGGGCTCATCGACTCCACAGAGCCAGATGACCAAACTCCCTATGATGTTACTATGCACATGCTGGAGTTTCCTAGCTCCAGAAGTGCTCGCTTGCAAACGCTGGCACGTGCAGACACGGGTTTTATCTCGGGTTTAGCCTACTCGGCACTTCGCGGATTTGGGCAGGTGCACCCTACTGTGGGTGAGCTGCGCTCTGGCTATGTAGAGCTTTGTGTGCCCTACCTCTTTGACGACGAGGAAAGCATCTATTTGGGAGAGATACTCATCACCGAAGTCGAGTGCTTTAATTCTGCAGATGATAACGATCAGCTCAAGCTTTCGGTAGGCTATGGTGCAGTATTTGGCAGGAGCGAGACCAAGGCAATCGCTATGGCTGTTATCGATAATGAGCTCAACCAAAATGGCCCCTATCCCACACAAGATGAAGAGTTTGTGCTTACTCATGGCGATAGTCTTGAGATGAATGGTTTTATCTCGCATCTTAAGTTGCCGCACTACGTGACCTTTCAGTCAAAGCTTGATGCGGTACGCAAGACTCGAGAGCCCAAGGAGGCGAGTCATGACAAAAGCGAGTAGAAACTACAACTATGCCTTTCTTGACGAAGGATCCAAGCGAGAGATTCGCCGCGCTACGCTTAAGGCGGTAGCCATACCGGGTTACCAGGTGCCCTTTGGCTCACGCGAGCTACCCATTGGCAGGGGCTGGGGCACGGGTGGTATTCAGCTGACTCTCTCGCTTATCGGGCCTGGTGATGTACTTAAGGTCATCGATCAAGGCAGCGACGAAAGTGTCAACGCAGTCAACATCAAGAAGTTCGTAGGTCTTTGTACCAATGTGGAAACCACCACCGAGGCGCAGAGGGCAACTCTCATCCAGACAAGGCACCGGATACCCGAAAGAGACTTGGAGGATGGGCAGATTCTCATCTTTCAAGTTCCACTTCCTGAGCCCTTGCGCATTGTAGAGGCTCGTGAGGAGATCACCAAAAAGATGCATGCCGAAAAGGACTATGCGCCGCTATGGCTTCAGCTTTATGAAAGCTTGATTCGTTACAGCAAGGTGACCATCGGCGCCGAGTATCCTTGCTTGGTTGAGGGACGCTACATGATGAATCCAAGCCCCATTCCAAAATATGACAACCCTAAGCTGCACGAGGCAAAATGCCTCTATCTCTTTGGCGCGGGGCGTGAGAAGAAGATTTATGCCATTCCCCCCTATACCGAGGTCGTCTCGCTTGCTTTTGACGACGTGCCTTTTGAAAAGGAAAGCTTTGAGGGAAGGCATTGCCGCCTTTGCGGTGCCACCAACACCTATCTAGACGAAGTATTTGATCAAAGGACCGGCGCTCAGTATCACCAGTGCTCAGACTCTTCGTATTGCAGAGAGCAGCGAGGTAAAGACTAATGTTTTTGAATGAAACGCCGGTGCTCTCAGTAAGGGATCTGGTTGTGCGCTTTGGCGAGGGCTGCCCTGCGTGTCTGAATCATCAAGGTAGTATGGAAAAGAATCGCTGTGCGCACTGCGGCACCGTGTGGGCAGCCAACAAGGTTTCTCTTGATGTGTATCCTGGTGAGGTGCTGGGTGTTGTAGGAGAGAGCGGCTCGGGTAAAACCACCTTGATGCGCTCTCTCTATTTTGACTTTCCTCCCACTTCTGGAAAAGCACTCTTGCGAGACTACAAAGATGGACAAAAGAATATCTGGAAGGCCAGCTCGGCAAAGCAGCGCATGATAAGAAACAACATCATGGGCATGGTCTATCAAAACCCGGTCATGGGTTTACGGATGAACTATTCTGCTGCCTCAAATATCGCTGAGAAAATCATTGCGGCTGGCAGTCGCAACGCTGGCCAGATGACCTATCGCGCCAAGGAGCTGTTGACAGCCGTTGAAATCAGCACTTCACGCATGGGCGAAGCACCTCGGAACTTTTCTGGTGGCATGCAGCAACGCGTACAGATTTCCAAGGCGCTAGCCAATAATCCTGCCCTACTGCTGCTCGATGAGGTAACCACCGGTTTGGATTTGAGCGTACAGGCCAGGGTGCTTGACCTTATTCGCAAAATCAAGGCACTCTATGGCATCTCGATACTGCTGGTTTCTCATGACCTGGCGGTCATTCGCATGTTGGCAGATCGCACCATCGTCATGCTCGATGGCTCCATCATAGAAAGTGGACTCACCGACCAAATCCTTGAAGACCCACAGCACGCCTACACGCAACAACTTGTCCACTCGCTTCTCTAAATGCAAAGAAAGAAGAGATTATTGTGATTGCTATTAAAAATGGAAGAATCATTACCCCCGAGAGCATCGTTCAAGACAAGGTATTGCTCATTGAGGGGGAGCGTATAGTTGGATTGGGTGAGAGCGCTGAGGGTGCGAGCATGGTCGTAGATGCTCATGGGCGCTATGTCATGCCAGGAATCATCGACATGCACTCAGACAAGATAGAGCAGTATATTCAGCCACGCCCTACGTCTCAGCTCGACTTTGAGTTTGCGCTCAAAACCTGCGAGCGAGACCTGCTGGGCGCAGGCATTACCACCATGTATCACTCGCTCTCGCTTTATAAAAACGACATCTTTGGCAAGAGCCTGCTTAAGACCAAGGAGACGGTGCAAAAGCTTGCAGATCTGATAGCCACCATACATACACGTTACCACCTCATTCATCATCGTTTTCATTTGCGCATAGAGATTGACAATCTTGAAGCATTTGACATTGTGCAAGCAATGCTTGAGCAGGATGTTGTCCACCTGATTTCTTTCATGGATCATACTCCCGGGCAAGGACAGTACCGCGATCTTGAGGTCTATCAAAATGCTGTGATGAAGTACAATGGCGGTGAGGTCAATGACGCTGGCTTTGAGAGCATCATGCAATACCATAAGTGCAAGGACACGCTCTCCTTTGGACAGATGAAGCAACTTGCTGCACTTGCCCATAAAAAGGGAATCGCCGTGGCATCGCATGATGATGACAGCTTGGATAAGCTGGCGCTTAATAAGGAGCTGGGGGTGTGTATCAGTGAATTTCCCATTTCATTGGAGGTTGCCCAGGGCGCTAAGGAGTATGGTTTTTATACGGTAGTAGGCTCGGCTAATATTTTGAGAGGCTGCTCACATTCAGGAAATCTTTCTGCAGCTGAGGCCATTTTAAATGACTGCGGCGACATCATTTGTTCGGATTACTACCCAGCAGCTTCGCTGCAAAGCGTGTTTTATATGAATGAAAATCATGGCGTGCCTCTGCCAGACATGGTAAGGAGGGTTTCGCTTAACCCTGCCAAGGCCTTAGGCACCGCTAAGGATTATGGTTCCATTGAGGCTGGTAAGAAAGCAGACATACTCATCGTGGAGCTGTTAGACGGTTATCCGGTTATCACCCATGCCTTTGTAGACGGCAACAGAACGTCTCGCATTGAGTATCGAAAGTCTATGAAGAATGAAGAGTAGAGGGTCAGTTGTGGAGAGTCCAGTTGAAATCCTGCGAATCGTTGACCTTGCAAAGAGCTTTTACCTGCATAATCCGGGGCTTAAAATAGAGTCTTGCAATAACATCAACCTAAGCTTGCTTGAGGGAGAATTCATTGGCATCGTGGGTCGCTCGGGGGCGGGTAAGTCAACCATCCTCAAGTGCATTAACCGCAGCTACCTGCCAATGCAGGGAAGTATCTTCTATGAGAGTGAAGCTTTTGGGCGCATTAATCTAACAGATGCCAGCGAGCGCGAGATTCTCTATTTGCGCCGTCATGAAATAGGTTACGTTTCGCAGTTCTTAAATGTCATGCCGCGCACTACTGCAAAAGAGCATGTTATGAATGCCCTTGTGGACAGAGGTACTGAGGAACAGAGCGCCGAGCTTCAGGCACAGGAGATGCTCCAGTACTTTTGTTTGCCAGAAAAACTTTGGAACATCTATCCTGCTACCTTTTCGGGAGGCGAAAGGCTCAGGCTCAATCTTGCTCACGCCATGGTAAAGGAACCACGTCTGCTGATGCTCGACGAACCAACCGCCTCGCTCGACAACAAGACAAAGCTTCTTGTGAGGGATATACTCCAAAAACTCAAGGGCAAACGCACCTCCATGATTGGAATCTTCCATGACATTGAGTTCATGGAGGGAGTCTGCGACAAAGTCTTCAATATTTCTGAGGGAGCACTAGTAACATGAAGGCAGATCTGCATGTACACTCTACGGTGTCTGATGGCAGCGACAGCATTGATGAGCTTATAATCCTTGCCGAGCAACGGGGGCTTGATGCCATTGCCATAACCGATCATGACACTGTTTCGCACATGGCTCAAATTGTTCAGTTGAGCAAGGTAGGCAAAAGAAGGAGCAGAGTTGACGAATCACCTCAGGCACCCTACAGTACTGGCCTTTCGAGCTTAACGCATCTCTTTAGCCCACTCAGTCCTTCAGACAGCAAGCTCAGGGTGCTTGGCGGCGTTGAAATGTCATCTGTGCACCGCCCAACAAACACCGGAGCACACATCCTGGGCTATCACATTGTCAAGCCGTGGTTAATCACTGCTCTTGCCCAGCCCTTGCTTGAAGCGCGTCATCTCAATTCGATGAAACAGGTCGAGCGTCTTCAAAAGCTGGGCTATGACATCGATGTTAATAAGCTTGCGCGGGCAGACAACAAATATCTCTATAAGCAGCACATCATGGACTGGCTGGTAAATACTGGGCAGGCTCTCGACATGTTTGGCGGCTTTTACCAGGAGGTCTTCAAGCGAGGCGGACCTTGCGATTTTGATATAGAGTACATCGATGTCTTCGACTCAGTGTGCGCAATTAAGGAGGCAGGAGGGCTTGCCGTACTCGCCCATCCAGGTAAGCAACAAAACTTTTTGCTCATTAAGGAGCTGGTAAAGGTAGGCCTGGATGGCATAGAGCTCAATCATCACTCGCACTCGGCTAAAGACAAATCGATTATTGAGCAGTGCGCCGCAGAATACGGGCTCTTCCTTACCGGAGGCAGCGATTACCACGGTCGCTTTGAGCCCCAGCCTTTTGGTATAGGCGACTTCGTCTCACACTACAGTGGCGTCAGAGCTCTGGCGCTGGACTCATAGGAAAAACAACTAACCAAGGAGTGTCACATGAGCAAGATTAAGATTGTTATCCTCGACTGGGCAGGAACCATGATTGACTACGGCTGCTTTGCACCGGTCAATGCATTTATTACTGCGTTTGAGCACTATGGCATTAGCCCCACAATAGAAGAGACCCGCGAGCCCATGGGGTTACCAAAGCGGGCTCACATCGCCCGAATGCTGGAAGGAGAAAGACTTTCTTCTCTATGGATGGAGAGAAACGGAAGCGCTCCAACCACGCAAGACATCAACAACATCTATGATCAGTTTGAGCCTGCTCTGTTTGCAGCGCTACCTTCTCATGCCGAACTTCTACCCGGCGCTCTGGAAACACTGGAAGAATTAGGAAAAATGGGCATCAGCATTGGCTCAACCACAGGCTACACTCAGGCAATGATGGATGTTGTCCTGCCACTGGCAAAAGTGAATGGCTACACGCCAGACTGCTTGGTTTGCCCCGATGAGGTTGGAGGCATTGGAAGACCGTTTCCCTATATGCTTTGGCGTAACTTGGAAAAGCTCAGAGCCACGTCCATACAAGAGGTTCTCAAGGTCGGCGACACTGCCGTTGATATGCAAGAGGCCAAGAACGCCGGCTGCTTGAGCGCAGGAGTGCTCAAGGGTTCCAGCATGCTAGGGCTTACTCGCGAGGAGCTTCAGCTAAAGAGCGATAGCGAGAGGCTTAATCTCTTTAATACTGCCGAAATGTGTTATCGAGAGACGGGAGCTGATTTTGTCATACCTAATATCGCCTCTCTGCCGTCATTGATTCGTTCAATAGATCAGGGGTGAGTATATGCATACGCCAGAGTACGACTTTGTGCCCAGTAACCCTTACTTGCTATTGACACCAGGACCATTATCAACGTCTAAGAGCGTGAGGTTTGCCTTACTGAGAGACTGGTGCACCTGGGACAGCGACTACAACGAAGACATTGTCCAAGTTATTCGCAGAAAGCTGGTTGCCCTGGCAACCTCAAAGACTGATGACTACACTTCTGTTCTCATGCAAGGAAGTGGATCCTTTTCTGTTGAGGCTACGATTGGCAGCGTAGTGCCTGAGGACGGCAACTTGCTTATTATCACCAATGGGGCATATGGAAATCGCATCGTCAAAACAGCAGAGGCTCTCAAGATCGCCCATGTAGTGTATAACCTTACTGAGACTGAGGCACCGGATGCAGCAGCAGTTGCAACCCAGCTTGCTGAAGATCCCAGTATTACGCATGTAGTTTTGGTGCATTGTGAGACCACCACCGGCATGCTTAACCCCTTAGAAGAGATTGCAAGTGCAGTTAAAGCACATAAGAAGGTGCTCATTGTGGATGCTATGAGTTCATTTGGCGGCATCCCTTTGGACATGAGCAAACTGGGCATTGACTATCTTATTGCATCTTCGAACAAGTGCATTCAAGGTGTTCCAGGATTTGGCTTTGTGATTGCTAAACGAAACGAGCTACAAAAGTGCGATGGAAATGCTCGCTCGCTTTGTCTTGATCTTTATGACCAGTGGAAAGAGATGGACGCAACGGGCAAGTGGCGCTACACCTCGCCCACCCATGTTGTGCGCGCTTTTTTTCAAGCTCTTGAAGAGTTGGAAGTCGAAGGTGGCATTGAGGCTCGGCATGCTCGATATGCAGAAAATCAGCAGCTGTTGATTGAGGGAATGGCTCAACTGGGCTTTAACACTTTGCTGCCGCGCAAGCTACAATCTCCTATCATCACTTCATTCTTATACCCCAACAACGAGTTTGAGTTTGAAAGCTTCTACCTCGATGCCAAAGCCAAAGGGTTTGTTTTGTACCCTGGAAAGATCTCTCAGGCAGACACTTTTCGGATTGGCAATATTGGTGAGGTTTATCCAGATGATATTAAGGCTTTGCTCAAAGCCCTTGGCTCATAAATCCAAGCTTTGCGTTGGCTAGAGGTGGAGGGAAGGCTGACGACCTTATTGCCAGAGGCTGGGATAATTGACCCGGCACGGTTACTGTACTAAGTCGCTACCGCGGCAGCCCCGTCCTGCACCGGCTTTCACTGTCAGACACTCACCCTTGTCACATGCTCCTGCCCCGGTAGCTGTATCTGCTCAAGCCTCTTCTACATTATTTAGCCAGAATTTGTGCCATAATGACGGTTGTGCACGATTATTTGTGTCTAAGTGCCCATAAATAGCCATAATCAGGCTATTTAAGGGTTATTCTCCCTGGAAATCATGCACAACCGTAATATTTGCTCAATAATTATAGTTATTTTGCAGCGCTAAAAGTAGTCGTCCCCCCTGGCAACCCATGTTACTGTCAGACACTCGCCTGAAGCATGCCCTGTTTCAGGTTCTGGAGCGCGTGCGGGGCAATTAGTAAAGCGAATTAAGCCCCGCGTTTTGGCGGAGGCCTCCGGGTTCTGAAACAGGGCATGCTTCAGGCGAGTGTCTGACCCGGCACGAAGTGCCTTTAAATGCCAAAGCTCTGCCCCCTTTATGTTTGCCTCTGGCAGGAGTATACTCTCCCTAGTCTTTCTGAGGAGGGCACTGTGCAGGCTTTGGTGCAGATGTTGAGCGTTAGCAAGAAGTATGGCAAGCAAGCGGTTTTGCGTAACATTGATTTGGTGTTGGAGCCTGGGGTTATTACTGGGCTTCTTGGTCCGAGCGGTAGCGGCAAAACGACCATAGTTAACCTCATTGTGGGGAGCACGACGGCAAGCAGCGGCGAGCTTTCGGTGTTGGGCAGCAAGGCTTTGTCAACCAAAGCACGCAGCGAGATGGGATTCATGCCTCAAAGCGAGGCGCTCTACAACGACCTTACCGCAGACGAGAACCTGCGATTCTTTGGCGCTCTCTACGGGCTTACTAAAAAGCAACTTGATGCGGCCATACCGCGAGTATTGAGCCTGGTGCATCTTGCCGACGAAGGCAAGAAAGTGGTAGCCTCGTTTTCGGGCGGCATGAAGCGACGACTCTCGCTTGCCATTGCACTTTTGCATGAGCCGCGCCTTTTGGTTTTGGACGAACCTACCATTGGCCTTGACCCCAAGCACCACAGAGAGCTGTGGAAGTCGTTTAGGCTGCTCGCCAGCGAGGGTGCAGGGCTGCTTATCACCACGCACGTCATGGACGAGGCCTTTGAGTGTAACAAGCTGGTCATGCTGCATGACGGCAGGATAATTGCCCAGGGCTCTCCGCAAGAACTCATTTCCGAGGCGGGCACCGAGAACTTGGAGGAAGCCTTCCTCAAGTTTGATGACCAGGAGGAGGGAGAGAGCCATGCGTAGTGTTTTAGCCCTCACTATGCGCATCTTGCAGCAGTTTAAGCATGATCCGCGAACCATTGTCATGTTTATTGTGGGTCCGGTCTTGGTACTTTGGCTCTTTAGCGTCCTTCTGGGAGGAGGTAGCTATGAGCCGCGCTTGGCGGGTGTTGAGCTGCCAGAGGAGCTTGTTGCGGTGCTACAGGAGCAGGATGCCAGCTTTGTAGAGTTGGATGCTCAAGCGGCAGCTGAACAGCTTGGCAATCAGGAGATAGATGCTGCCTTGAGCCTCAGCAACAACACGCTCATCGTAGAAGTTGAGGGCACGGACACCTCGCGCACCAGCGCTGTTATGAGCGTGGTTAATGCCAGCATACAAGAAGTAGCAGCCAATCAGCGAGAAGAGTTATCTCTTGAGCTGCAAGATCGCATGGAAGAAATGGGAGCCTTGCTATCTCGTGCAGTGGGTGATACAACCGCTGGCACAAGCATTGCCGAGTTGGGATTTGAGCCTCTCATTAGTGAGGTGGAGGTCAATTATCTGCATGGCTCCGAGGACTGGAGCTTCTTTGACTTCTTTGGCCCTGTATTCATTGGTATCTTTATCTTTGTTTTTGTCTTTATCACCAGCGGTATGTCTCTTATAACTGAGCGCACGGGGGGCACCATGGAGCGACTGCTTGCTACGCCCATAAAGGCTTGGCAACTGGTTCTGGGCTTTTCCTTGGGCTTTGGTACGGTGTCGATCATACAGGCAAGCATCGTACTGTGGGCCTGCATTGCGCTTGTTGGCTTTCCTAACGAAGGCTCGCTTTTTGTCGTGGTATGCGTGACCGCTTCGCTTGCGCTGGTTTCGCTCACGCTTGGCTTGCTCGTGAGTGGCCTGGCGCGCACGCCGCTGCAAGTTATCCAGTTCATGCTGATCTTGGTGATTCCCCAAGTGCTGCTTTCTGGCATCGTCGATCTTTCGCAAACACCGGGATGGATGCAATTTCTCAGTGCCTGTTTTCCCATAACCTATGGCGCAGAAGCCATGCGAGAGGTCATGCTCCGTGGCGCATCATTGCCAGATATACTGCCCCAGCTCGGCATACTCTGGGCCTTCATAGCGGTCTTCTTTGCCCTTGCCTGCTTGAGCTTTAAGAAGCGCAAGACCAGCTAGCATCAAAATACAAAGAGGAGGAGCAATGATACTCATAGCAATTGCGTCAAAGTCGCAAACAGCCCAAGAGGCAGCAGAAAGGCTTGCCGCCTTATTGCCCGAGGCTGAGGTAGTTGACCTTGCCCGCTAAAAGCCTCTGCTGAAAGACTACGACACCGTGGTGGTTGGATCAGGAGTCAGGGTATGCTCCAGGCGAGGGTCTGACTGGCAACCTTTGCTGCATGTTACGTCTCGGCCAGGTATATGAAGATTTGGCTTGCTACCTTGATGTTGTGCTAAACTTATCGCACTGAGCTGATGTGGCGCAACGGCAGCGCAACTGATTTGTAATCAGTAGGTTGGGGGTTCAAATCCCCCCATCAGCTCCAGTGCAGTTCTAGTACAGATAAGCAGTAAACATGCTTATACTGTCTGTAGTGAGTGATGGGAGCCCCTCCCCATCAGCTCCAGTACATGAGGATCTACTACTAGTTGAAAGGGGTAGATTTGACAACTGCGGTAGAACCTGGACCAGACAGCAGGCCTGTTGTTCTCACGGTTGACGATGATCCAATTATCTTAACCGCCGTTATAGCGGCGCTTAAGGATGAATATACTGTGAGGCCTTTTCCTTCTGGCGAGGCTGCTCTCAAGTTCCTTGAGAGCAATCATGTTGATATTATTCTCCTCGACCATAACATGCCCGAGATGACCGGCATTGATGTACTCCGTCGTTTGCAAAGCGATCCAGAGCACAAAGAGATTCCCGTCATCTTTCTCACCGGCTCAGAAAACAGCGAAGACGAGGTGACGGCACTCAAAAGCGGTGCGGCCGACTACTTGCTCAAGCCGTTTCGCCAGCATGCCCTACTTACGAGGATGCGCTTGCAGCTGGAGCTGTATCGTCACCGCCATCAGCTTGAAGAGATGGTGCAGGAGCAAACCGTTGAGCTTCGTCGTGTCAATAAAAAGCTTGAGCAGCGCGACCGCATTACGCTTGACCTTCTGGCGCAGGCGTCCGATTTGCGCGACCACGATACGGGGGCTCACATTGACCGCACTACGGCGTATACCCGAGTACTGGTGATGGATCTGGTTGAAAACCCAAAAAAAGGCTATGACATTACGCTTGAGCACGGTCAAGACATCATCGATGCTGTTAAGCTCCATGATTTGGGCAAGCTTGCCATGCCAGACAGTGTGTTGCTCAAAAAAGGAAGGCTCAGCCCAGAAGAATTCAAAATAATCAAGGAGCATCCTATCTATGGCTCCGAGATGATCAGGCGCGCCATTGAAAAAATGGAGGAGGACTCCCTTTTGTCCACAGCTCTTGATATTACCTTTGGGCATCACGAAAAGTGGGATGGAACGGGATACCCCGGAGGGCTGTCAGGAGAGGATATCCCGCTCAGTGCGCGCATCTCAGCTATTGCTGATGTGTTTGATGCTCTTACTTCAGATCGCCCCTATAAGAGAGCTTTTACCGCAGAAGAGTCTCTAGCGATAATCTATCAGGATTCGGGCTCGCATTTTGACCCCTATCTTGTAGAAGTGCTCAGGCGTCATGAAAAGGATTTCAAAGCCATTTCGCTGTCTACTCAAGACACGATTAGGGAGTATATGTAGGAGCTTGTCTGGGCAGTTTGACCAAGCGGACAAGGTGCGCCAGGCTTGAATAGGGCCCAAGTGGGACGGAGGCTTAATGCCAAACACTGCAATTGATCAAGTACTAGCTGAAACGCACATTTCTGGGTTGGATATTCCCGGTGCGGTATTGCGCATGGGAAACAATCCAAAGCTCTATATGCGCATAATCCATTCCTTCGTTGCAAACATGCCTGGCAACCTCGTCGATCTAGCCACTGGCAGCATCACCATGGAGGCTCTGGAGCACTATGGCATAAAAATTCATGGAGCCAAGGGGTCGTGTTATGGCATTGGCGCTACAGCCGTAGGCGACCTTGCCAAAGAGCTGGAGATAGCTGCAAAGCACGGCGACATTGAGTATTGCATGAGCAATAATGAGGGCTTTATTACCAGTACGCTAGAGCTCATAGAAGAGCTCAAAGCGCTGGAAGAGAGAGTTGAAGCGCTGGAGACGGGCGCAACTGGCAAGCCTCAGGCAGATAAACCGGACGCAGCAAAGCTCAAATCACTTTTGACTGCAACGCAAGAGTTCAACATCAATGCGATAAATGAACTGGTGGAGGAGCTCAATAATACACTCTATGCACAAGGTGGCGAAGTAATTGCGAAGATCAAAGAAGCCAGTGACGCATATGATTATCAAACCATCGAAGAGACTATCACTGCCTTTCTTGAAGGTTACTGATCAGACCCAATGTCATTGCGGGCTTGACCCGCAATCTGAGACGCATTTTGGTTAGATTGCGGCTCGGAGGCCGCAATGACGGACTACAGTCTGACTAGTGAATAGAGAGTTATCGCATACTACGGCCGCGCAAA
>WQXH01000039.1 GCA_009784945.1 Coriobacteriia bacterium
CCATTTTTCTGCTATCTGTTGCACTGAGAGGTAGTTCATGATTGCCACTCCCTTCAAGCTCATCATAGCAGCCTTCGGAATAATAGCAAGACTATTATTCCGATTACAGTGAGCATGTGACAAACGCCCGTCCCCTTGTCACATGAGCAGTGCTCCAAGTAGAGGGTTTTTCCTTATTTTCTCCCTTTTCTCTGGCTCTACCTGCGTTGCATATATGTAGTAACGTTGCTATAATTGCCCGTATAGGTCTTTTCTGGCAGCGAGGTGCATTATGGCAGCAATGACGGCGAGAGAGTTTAATCAATATACGGGGCAGGCAAAAATCCTAGCGCGAGAGGAACCGCTCTTTATTACTGAGAGGGGGGTGGTTCAATACGTTCTTCTCAGTATTGATGATTACCTCATACTCAAAGGCGCTCGAAGAACCCTAGCCGATCTAGCCATGCAAGATGCTGAGGACTGTTCTTCCTGTGACCTTGACGACTTTATTCCCAGCAGAACTGAATGGGCAGAGCGCGAGGTTGATTTCTCATGAAGCCTTTGCTCCTCGACACCAATGTTGTTAGTGAGCTGCGTAAAGATAGAGCTCGCATGGACACAAAGGTATACAAGTGGGCTCAGGGGAACGAGATTGAATCGTGCTACATAAGCTCCATTACTCTCTTTGAGCTGGAAAAGGGCATACTGCTTTTGCAGAAGAAAGATTCTGATCAAGCCGCTCAGCTCTCCAGTTGGTTGAGCGTGCTAAAGGAAGTGGAGTTTAAGGGTCGAATCCTTTCTTTTGGCACGCACACAGCCCAGAGAGCCGCATTGCTCCACATGGCAAATCCAAGACCCTTACTCGACTCCTTTATCGCTGCAACGGCTCTTGAGCACAATATGATAGTTGCCACGAGGAACACGCAAGACTTCCTCGATTTTGGTGTTGCCGTTATGAACCCCTGGGACTCCGGCAGTCCTGTTTTGCAGAAGCTTTAGACAGCTGATTGCCGTGACAAGGGGCGGGGGCTTTGTCATCTTTTTGAGAGCTCAGTTTTCATGCACCTTTCGTCATACACTTTGCAGGTGTCAATATGCCCCGCTGATACTTCATTTGGCGCCTCATAGCACTCTGTCTTCCTGTCTGTGGTACTATTATGCCGCGATGATCAACACTGAGAGGAACGCCCATGACCAAATGTGTCCCCATTAGAGACATGAAGGATACCGCCCGCTTCTCCTGTTTTGTCGAAGAAGCAGGTGAGCCAATCTCCGTAACCAAGAACGGATACGATCATCTCGTCGTCATGACCACAGAGGTATATAACGACCTCAACACTCAGTTGGCAGAGGCAAAGCTGCTTGCCAGTATCGCCCAGGCTGAGTTGGACATTGTCAGCGGGGATCTAGTTGATGGTGAGGCGCACATCGCCACTATGCGAGAGAAGTATGGTTACTAAATTTAAGCTCAGTAAGCAGGCGGCGCTGGAATATGAGAGAATTGTCGAGTATCTCAGCATTAAACTACAGAGTCCGCAAGCGGCTAGCAATTTTGAAGAGGAGTTCCTCCGGGTAGTAAAGCTTGCATGCGTGCAGCCAGAGGTATTCCCTCTGTCACAATACTCACATCTTGCCAAACTGGGCTACAGAAAACTACTCATCAATAAATACATCGCACTTTACACTTATCGCAACAATATGATAATCGTGGGTCACATCTTTCACCAGACTCAGGATTACGCACGCATGGTTTGATGAATAGCCTAGGTCATATTGGGGACGATTTATACGGCAGACTGTGTGCAGCTATGATGTCGGCAACGCTTGCGGCGGGGTTGAGGTAACGCTCAGCTGATTTTCCTTGTTCATGCGCTGTGCACTCGCAATATCGGGGGAAATTTGCTCCTTGCACTGACGGCAAGACCTAGAACGAAGCGAAGTTGACAGGTGGAGGAAGCTCGCATAGAGTACTAGTTCTATGTGCTGTCGCAGCACAGTTAGGGAGTTCAAGGGGACGTATAACTCGTATCATTTCTACGAAATGATACGAGTTATACGTCCCCTTGTATAATGCGCTAGTCTTCTGATGACTACAATCGTAGCATGGTTAGAAAGGAGAGAACCTTGAACAAAAGAATGCTTACTGCTCTACTTGTCTGTGCTCTCATGTCACACTTTTTTCTGATAGGATGCGGTGGTAGCTCTGGTCAGACTATTGCGGAGAGTCAAACGACTAGTTCTAGCGGAGCCCCTTCAGAAACACTGTCTGAGGTCGTTGCTGGCTCCTTTGTAACCATCAATCGAAATAGCTATTCTTTCCTTGTTGACAGCAGCTGGATTGAAGAGCGTCAAGAGAAGGTTAAGTGGCGATATTATCCTGCCGATGTTGCAGGACCAGCACTTAATATTTGGCAGATGTCCACCAACGATGGAGAGGCGATGGTATCGAGTTCTGCCCAAAGAGAAGAATTGGACTCTCTTATGAACGGACTCCCCTATACTTTCACAAACAAAGAAGTAGGCTCCTTTGGTTCACACGCACTCATTACTGCTGATTTTGAATACAGCGAAGATGACGACAGAGCCTTGAGAGGATATACAAGCCTTTTCTTCATTTCATCGAGCAACATTGTTGTCGTTATGGCTGGATCGCCAGCTGACATGTACGAGGATTTTAAAGAAGTCTTACGGTTTACTGTCGACTCTTTTGTACCTTTTGAAATACCAGTAGACACTGCTGCTCAACTCCCTGATGCTCAAAGCGACTCCAACTTTTGGTCTGCTGTACCCACAAGCAATCTAAATGACACGGTAGCCGATGCGATTCCTTATTTCGAAAACGAGGGAATGGTATTTCTGGGAATACGTCTCTTTATGTATCACGAAGAGCGTGAGCGGTGGTTTGAAGTAACTGACTTTTTTGATGCTGCTGATTATTCTCGCCTCACCGTATCACAAGTTTCATACGATGACTCTCTTCGCCTGTTAGTTCAGCTGACCGTGTAATCTTAATGCTAGCCTAGTACACTGTGTCAGGGATGTCGGCAGTTAAAAAGACCCAAAGAGTGTATCGAGTAATGCGCGAAAAAACGCCCTTGCCTTTGATGAAAGGAGGCAAGAGCTTGTGCCTCCCACAAACATCATTACTACCCCAAAAAGCAGTATTCCTAAGCCAATCTTGCCATCATATTGTAGTACGGCTATCTGCATGATAGCCATTGCGAGACCAATTACAAAGATGCTAAAAAAGAAGATGGCCGCTTTCTTCATAATATACCTCATTCTAGAATGCTCAAATGGACGCTTCGACGCGCATCAGCACCACAAGTGCCTGCCACTTCATTAGACACTACCCTTACGTTGTGCCTTTGTCAACTCTCTCAAACCATCGTTTTTAACTGTGGGTTTTAGACTGTGGGCGATTGGCAGGTTACTAGTCAGACTGTAGTCCGTCATTGCGGCCTCCGAGCCGCAATCTAACCAAAATGCGTCTCAGATTGCGGGTCAAGCCCGCAATGACGAATTGGGTCTAATCAGTAACATTGGCAGTCAAGCATTATCCCGGAGTGGCAAATACGCCAATCTGGGTAATACCATCACTTTCATAAACAGGTATTTCCTTTAGGTTTTCATTGCGCGCTTCTGCTGCTATTTCAATCAGAAGAGTCTGCAATTCCTCTCCCTCTGGCATCGCAGTTGAGTCTACTCCCATAGTCCTTATCAAAGTATTCCGTAACCCTGGATTAGGAGACCAGTCTCTGTCGGGCAAAGGAAAGGCGTATCTTTTTGCTGTCTCATAAACGAAGAGGGCAGTAGGACTATCAAACTCAGTGGGCAAGCCCAGTCGTTCATATAGTAGAGAAGTAAAGCTGAGTGATTCTCGAGCAATCTTTGCCTCTGTCATGCGACCAGCTTCTTCGGGATTGGCAGGCTCAGTGCCCCTGAGGTCAACAAGATAAACATATCCATCTATGCCGTTAGTAGCTTTAGCTAATACGAGGTCTGGCCAAACACCATCGTGCTGCACAGACTGCATTGCTGGACCGTAAGTCAAACCCATGTCATTAACTGGGTATTCGCCAGTAGGAATCGCAGGCATCTCGCCATCGATTCCGTCTTCCCCGGCAAGAATCCCGCTATCGGCTCCATGTTCGCCAGTAGGATTTTCCATGCTGGGCCCCTGTATTTCACTATGCGCTTGTGCCGTGCCAAGGCCATACATCATTGCAAGGACAAAGGCAGCGGCAAAAGTAAGAACAGCGGTTAAAATGATCGCAATTTTCCTCGTTGTCAAATAATTCATGTCTATTCTCCTTAATAGTGCGACGCCAATCGTCCTGTTGCCCAACAATCAAATAACCAGTATTTTCCAGTGCCTGTACTCCAGTACCGAGCATCACCCCAGCCGCATAGAGCAGTGCCTGCTGGTACCCAGATGGTATAAGCTACTGTCCAGCGCAGTGAAGGAGACAGAGAATGGGAATTCCAATAAACTCCAGAATAGCTATGGAGAGCTCCGTTTGTGTTATAAAAGAGAGAAGCATTGGCACCGACCCAGTTTAACCCCACGCTGCTATTTGTGGGGCCAGCGTATGTCGCTGAATAGAAGTATTGATTTGGATGGGTAAAAATATAAGCTTGATGAGACCAGGTTCTTCCGTCAAGATTAACATTACGCGCTGCCCCTAAGTACCCATGTGCATTTGCTACGCTGGAGCCGGCGAAAATCCCTAGTGTTGCTGCTAATACTACTACTAATAACTTGTTTCCTATACCTTTTAAACTTTTCACGTTTACTCCTTAGACAGATAGAGACCGGATAGTGGCATAATTTCAACCCATAGGAATCCTCCTTCTGTTTTCTCTAGATCATCACCAATTTTACCTTGTTATTTTACCCTGAAGCCACTAGTATATTTTAAACGCCTATATTAACACAGTTAGTGTTACGTAGTCAAACCATCGTTCTTCAGGGGTTTTCAGGGTTTTTCAGGATATACTAATATTGCAAGGGGATACAAGGGGACGTATAACTCGTATCATTTCGTAGAAATGATACGAGTTATACGTCCCCTTGTATCCCGTCCCCTTGTATATCTTGACACCAGGTTAGGAGTGCGCTTGAGGATATTGCTGATAACGATTCTGATGTGCTTTGCTCTGGCTTTGGGAGCTTGCACTGGCAACATGCCTACCGCAGATGTGCCGCAGGAGAGTAATGATGCGCTGCCGGACGAAGGCAGTGAGAGTGGCGTTGGCGATGAGCGAGAAGCACGCAAGGTTAAAGTGTCGCCTCAAGAAGCTATGCAGATGATGTCTGAGGCCAATAGTTACCTATTGTTGGACGTACGCACAGAAGAAGAATATCTCGAAATAAGGATTGAAGGCTCGCTTTTGGTTCCAGACTACGAGGTGCGTGCGCGTATTGAAGCAGAGGTTCCCAACAAGGACGAGCTGGTATTGGTGTATTGTCGAAGCGGTCGCCGATCGGCTGAGGCTGCCGAGACCATGCTTGAGCTAGGCTATACCAACGTCTACGACATGGGTGGAATCATAGATTGGCCCTACGAAACAACTAGCGGCCCGTAAGCTGACAAGCCTTGCCCTGGGGCAACGCAATAGTGCCATTGGGCAGATTCTGCACTTGGCAAATGTATTAAAATGCAATAACATGAGCAATAGTTGCCAGAGTTGTAATTGTTGTTGGGATGATGCGGCAAAGGCAAGGTAGGCTAGGCTACGGGTAAACATACTAGGCAGTAATAACGATGATAAAGAAGGGAGAGGAAGAGCATTTTAGGCAAGTGCTTTTTGGTGTTGGGTTAGACATACTGCTGAATCCCTAGATTTTCGATGCAACTAGATTGAGTCGTTTAACCACGCTGAGCGTAATCAGCGAGGCTGAAAACAGGGAACCACAACCCCAGAATAAAAGAGGCCGCTTAACCACGTTGTGCGTTAACAACGAGGCATGAGGAAACCCAACCTCATAAAACAATAAGGCGTCCCCTGATGATTTTCTGGAGGTAAAATTGAAAAAGTTACTTGCTCTATTCGTTGCATTTGCAACAATGTTCTCACTCACCGTTCCGGCGTTTGCGTCGGAGCCAAGCGCTTTTATCGAGGGCGAAATCATAGCCCAAAGCGCTGACAAAAAAACTTTCTATGTCGGCTTCCAAGGCGTAAAGGATGCTAAAGGCAAGACTGAGTTTTCTGGCAATAACAGCATCTATGCCCTGCCTGATGGAATAACTCTCGTTTCCGATAACAAGACCAAAGGTGCCGAGGCCTGGTATCTCAATGTACCCGAAGGCCTTAACGGCACTATTCAGGTTGCCTACAAAATAAGCAACCAGTACTTTATCGTTGAATTTGCCATCGAAGGCGCTGGCAAATATCTCATTGGCACTGGCAATGCGGTTAATATGTGCAAGGTTGGTGCATTTATTGCTTGCACCGACGATGAGGATTCCGTTGTTGAAGAGCGCATCGTGGTTAACCTCGGATTCATTGGCTACTACCTATTCGATGACGTAGTAATGTCCACTTCCATCCACTGGCAAGCGCTCAATGAGGGTGACTTCATCGACTGGGATGCTGTTGATGCAGCATATGCAGACTGGGTCGCAGAGGGTGGTCTTGAGCCCGATAGAACCCTTTGGCAAACCAGCGGCTACGCTTCCTATACGTTTGAAGACTACGCAGCCATAGGTTTTGGTGACTTTACTGAGGGGCAAATTGAGGGCTACTACCTGAACTACTACGTTGACCCCGGATATATCCTTCCAGGCGGCGGCGACACTAACACTGCAAGCGTTACCCTTTGCTTCTACGCCTACCTCGATGGAAGCTGGTGGACTGGCCTCAACTACTTCGAAACACACGATCTTGGTATCGAGATAACCCCCAACTGGGATGCTGTATATGAAGCCTACGCCACCCAGGCCAATGTCACTCCAGGCTGGATGGAAGAAGCCAGGGTTACCGGATGGCAGTCAAGCGGCGCACTCTCGGTATATCTTGAGGGAAGTCGTCCAAGCCTTACTCTCACCGAAGGTATGCTTGATCAACTGATGCTCGCCGGAGATACTCACATCATCACACTCGAACCTGTTCTTGCGAGCGCTCCCCTGCCGCCAGATCCAGACCCTGATCCTGTAGATCCTGATCCCGTAGATCCTGAGTTTGCTAGTGCGAAAATCACTTCCTATACCCAGAATCTGCAAAACGGCAATAATGAGAATCTTCGTTTTGTTGTCACAATTACCCTGACTGACGGCAGCACTCTTACGGTGAATCATGCCGAAAGCGTCAACGGCCAACAGAGCGGCAGCGCCGTTTTTGACTACGGCAACTACCAGGTGAGAGCCCAATGGAATGATAATAATTGGGTGACATCTCTCTCAATTATCAGTTAGCGGTGCAGTACTAAGCTACTCCGTACTCCCGCAGCTCAAAGCGAAAAGCAGGCGATTCCTTAGCTGGATCGCCTGCTTTTTAAGGTGACAAGGGGACGGGGCGTTTGTCACCTTCCTGACAAGGTGACAAACGCCCCGTCCCCTTGTCACCTGTGCAGGTCTAACCTCCCCTTTCAGGAGCTAAAACAGCGAGAGGATGACGATAGACAAGGAGAGGTAGACAAAGCAGGTAAAGGTGTCCACCAGAGATGCAATGAGTGGGCCTGCCATGAGCGCTGGATCGATTCCAACTTTCTTTGCGAGCAAGGGAAGCATGCCGCCCAGGCTTTTGGCAATAACGACAACGATTATTTGTGCCGAGCAGACGGTTATGGCAATTTCAAGGGGCTGCCCATCTAACAACAGGATTTTTGCCATGTTCAAAGCGGAAAGCACAAGTGCAGAAAGCAAGGCAATGCGAAGCTCTCTCCAAAGAACCTTTAAGACGTTTTTCGGTGCCACCTCTCCAAGCGCCAAACCGCGGATAATCAAGGTGGCAGACTGTGACCCGGCATTACCGCCGGTGCCCATCAACAGAGGAAGGTAGATGATAAGGCTTGGTATCAATGCCAGTTGCAGTTCAAAGTGCGCTATCACCAGGCCGGTAAGCATTGCAGAGGCCATCAAGATGATCAGCCAGGGCAGGCGATTTCTTACCTGTCTTAAAATGCTTGTCTCAAAATAGCCCTTATCGTCTGTGCCAATAACACCAGCCATGCGCTCGATGTCTTCTGTTGTTTCTTCTTCGATGGCCTTGAGAATGTCGTCAAAGGTGATGATTCCTACCAGTCGTTTTTCGTTATCCACTACCGGAATCGCAAAGTACTCATAGCGTTTAAAGACTTCGGAAACTTCTTCGCGGTCGTCTAATACATTGACAAAAACGACATCCTCAACCATAAAGTCAGAGATTGGCTCATCGGGCTCTTTGGTTACCAGGTCTCTCAGCGACACGACCCCAAGAAGGCGTCTCCCCTTGTCCTTAACATAACAGGTGTAGACGGTTTCGCTGTCCATACCAACCGCCTTGATATGCTTGAGCGCCTGGGCAACGGTCCACCCTTGCTGCAAGGTAACATAAGACGGCGTCATCAGTGAGCCGGCGCTGCTGGCTGGATAGTTCAAGAAGGTGTTAATCAGCTGGCGCTCCGCAGGCGAGGACTTTTCTAGAATCCTGTCCACGATATTTGCAGGGAGCTCTTCGAGCACATCAATCATGTCGTCAAAATCCATCTCGTTGATAATGGTTTTGATTTCATGGTCGGCAATGCGGGTAATGATGCCCGTTTGGTCTTCTGGAGAAAGACGCGAGAAGACCTCAGCCGCTTGATCCTTTCGCAGCATCCTGAAGAGCACAATGGCAATGTCGATACCAAGAACGTTCTCTATCTCGGTTATGAGCTCTGCAGTCTCAACATCATCTAACAAAAGCAGTCTTTTTCGTGCTGCAATATAGTTTTTTGTTTTGAGTAATTCAAGGATTTCGTCTTGCGTAACCTTGGGTAAGTCTTCGTGATATGTCTTCTCGCCAATGCTCATGGCTCATAGTATAGACCATCTATGGAGAGCCGTAGTTATGCGGTGGCTCAACTTGCGGTGGCTCAACTCGTATTGACTTGCTCTGGTTTTACTGCGGTGTTGGTATAATCTCTGTATGCAAGAGAATGCCAATACAAACAAGCTGGAGTTTTATGTGCGCTGCCCCTTTGGGCTGGAAAAGACCACTGCGCTTGAATTGGAAAGCCTGGGTGTACGAGGCACACGCCCTCTCAAAGGTGGGGTAGCTTTTTTTGGAACGCTTAAGCAAGCCTATAAGGCCTGTCTTTGGCTAAGAAGTGCGTCTCGCGTCCTTCTCGTCTTGGACAGATGTAGCGCAAAGGATGCAGTTGCTCTCTACGATGGGGTTAAGGCAATAAACTGGCAGCTTCACTTGAATCCTGCTTTGACCTTTGCCGTGCGCGCGCGTGGCATTAACTCCGAGCTCAAAAATACGCAGTTTACTGCGCTTAAAGTCAAAGATGCCCTCTGCGATCATCTCATGGGGCGCTTTGGCGCAAGGCCAAGTGTGAGGCAGAATCGACCCGATGTTCAGCTTGAAGTTGCTGTGCGGCTCAACAAGGCCAGCCTCTATCTGGACTTATCGGGAGAGCCTCTTCACCGCAGAGGGTATCGCACTCAGGGTATACAAAGTGAGGCTCCTCTCAAAGAAAACCTGGCTGCGGGTATTTTGCTCAAGAGTGGCTGGGCAGCATCTCTTACGCCCCTCAAGCAGCGGGCAGACCGATGCAGTAACGGGCAATCGCAAGAGCGGCAGGCGAGGCAAAAAGAAAACGGCTGGGGTAAGACCCGCGAGATACTGCTTGATCCTCTGTGCGGAAGCGGCACCTTATTACATGAAGCTGCCATGATTGCTGCCGACATGGCTCCAGGGCTTTTGAGAGAATACTGGGGCTTTTTTGGGTGGCTCGGTCATCAGGAAGAAACATGGAGCCAGTTGCTTGCAGAGGCAAGGATGCGGCTCGAAAAAGGCAAGGCGCATATGCCCTTGCTCATTGGACTGGACACCGACAAATCGGTCTTGAGCCTTGCGCTCGAGCAGGCCAAAAAAGCTGGGTTTGAAGGCTGCATGAGCCTGCATCACGCCAGTGTTGAGGATGCGAGGCAAGTGGTTGAAGCTGTGCTCGCCAGCTCCAAGGGGGGTGCGATTCCCATACGGGGCATGGTTGTGAGCAATCCGCCCTATGCAGAGCGCATGTTAAGCGAGAGTGATTTGCCTTTGCTCTATGGCAAGATCAGGCAAGGTTTAGAAAAGCTGCCAGCCGAGTGGACGGCTCACCTCATTACCTCAGATGCCACAATAGACATGCACCTGGGGGCTTCTCCCTATGAAACTGAACTGCTCTACAACGGAAAGATTGAAGCTTCGCTCAGGCACTACCGCCTCAGTGACCTGGGTGCCACCGCCATACAGATTAACCGAGCGCCCGACGGAGTACTTGTGTCGGTTCCCGTATTGGATAAGAGCTCAGAGCAGTTTGCGGCACGCCTCAAAAAAGTTGCCAAGGAGCGTAAAAAGTGGGCCAAGCGTGAGGGGGTCAGTTGTTATCGTGTCTACGATGCCGACTTGCCCGACTACGCCTTTGCCATCGATACATATAAGGGAGTCCGAGGATCAATCCATGAGGAGTACGTCTGTGTGGCGGAGTACAAAGCGCCCAAAGAAATCGATCCCGAAAAGGCTCAGCGCCGTTGTTTTGATGCCATGACAATCGTGCCAGTAGTGATGGGTCTTGAAGCGGACAAGCTTGTCTCCAAGCTGCGAGAGCGCGCCAAAGGAGGAGGGCAGTATCGCGCACCCGGCGAGGCTGTCAATACACCAATGGTAGTGGAAGAACAGGGTCTGAGCTTTGAAGTTGACCTGAGCGGCTACCTGGATACGGGGCTCTTTTTAGATCATCGTCTCACGCGAGCCTTGATCAGGCAAACAGCCCAGGGCAAAGACTTCTTGAATCTGTTTGCCTATACCGGAACCGCCTCGGTTTATGCAGCAGCAGGTGGAGCAAAGAGCACTACTACGGTTGACTTGTCCAACACCTATCTCTCGTGGGCAAAGAAGAACATGCAGCTCAATGGCTTTACCGGAAACGAGCACCAAATGGTGCGGGCCGACGTTTTGGCTTGGCTGGGGCAAGAAGTAGGCAGAGTCAAAGGCAGAAGTGCAAGCAGCAACAAAGTCGAGGGCAAGGGTCAAGGTAGAGGTAAGGGCGAGGGTGCGAGTGTAAACGCAAGCAAGAACAAAGGTGAGGGCAAAGATACCGGCGAGGGCGCTCGATACGATTTAATCTTTGTGGATCCTCCCACTTTTTCCAACTCTAAAAAGATGAATGCAGCCTCCTGGAGTGTGCAGCGCGACCACGTCGAATTGCTCAAGGATGTGGTGCTTCTCCTGCGTCCTCAAGGCAAAGTGCTCTTCTCGTGCAACCTTCGAAGCTTTAAGCCCAATAGTAAGGAGCTCGCTGCCTGCGGCATAGCAATCGAAGATATTACCGAAAAAACAATCCCCGAAGACTTCAAGCGCAGCAAGAGAATTCATAGATGCTACTTAGTCTCTCAGCTGTAGCCCTCCAGTAGCAATGCCCTGCCTGGCTGTTGCATCAAACACAGCGTACTCTACATTGTTTGGCTTGTAGAGTTCAATAAACTGCCTTGGTGCCATTGCTGGAACAGGCGAATGCTCAAAGTCCTTGGTATTGCGCGTGATAATAATATCAACGTGATTTCTATGAGCCATCTGAGCAAGCAATGCGTCTTCGTAGTCTGGCATATGGCTTTTCAGGGCTCGCTTTACATCCACACTTCTGGCATCCAGGATTTCCGCTACGTCAAGTAGCTGTAATAGAGCTTCTTTGGCCTCATTGCTTGAGGCCAAACCTCTTCGTGGCAGTATATAGGCAAGATCCGTCGTAGAGACACCCCCATGACATCACAACGCACCCAGCCGCCTTGCATCCTGTCTATCCATGTTATGAGAAAGCTGCAACAATCAGCTGTCTGCAAGCCTTTGCTACTAGGAGTTAGCCTGCTGGTTTTGCAAGCTTTCTGCCTTTTTCTCGGCGGCCTTGCGAGAGCTCTTGCGTAATTCTTTTCTGAGCAAACGTACCGCAAAGAAGGTGAGCAGTATCGGAATGAGCAAGAACAGGTATTGCGTAGAAAAGGCTTGATTAAGCTGCGACAGCATGCAGTAAATCACAATTACCACCGCAAGCCCAACGAGTATGAGCCCCAAGGAAGCCTGAAAGTCTACCAGGCGCAGAGCAAGGGCTTGACGCCGTGGATTAACAATCATTGCATAAAGAGTAAAGACAATTGCAGCCAAGCCCGTCACTAAGAAAATCCAGTAAAAAACGGTGATGACAATGCCGATAATGGCAAACCCTTCAGCACCAGCTCCAACGAAATTCTTAAAGAAACTTGCGCCCCCAACCGTGACTCCACCCGTTGCCTGATTTACTTGATTAAAAGCTTCTCCACTTAAGCCTAGGAGCCCCAAGCCCGTGCTGCTCATGAGTGCAATCTCTTTGCTTTGGGCAAAAACCAAAAACAACGAGAGAACAAGCGTCGCAGCCACACACACAATAATCAACAAATAGGATAATCTAACTTTTAACATAACCCTCTCCTTACAAAATATGAACCAGCCCCCTGTCATAGGCTTATTCTAACATGGACTTGGCTGCAGGGTCATCAAACTTGTGCAAAAAAAACGATACAAGGGGACGTATAACTCGTATCATTTCTACGAAATGATACGAGTTATACGTCCCCTTGTATCGTTTTTTGGAAAATAGGATTGAGCATCAGATGCAGTAACGCCCTGAGGAACCTACACTTTACCTATCTGTTTAAGACAGCGCTCAACTGCGCCACAAGCAAGGAGTACCCATGGGACGAATTATTCTGCCTCTTTATACACCGCTTTATATTCCCAACGGAGATGAAGTTGCTGTTATCACCACTTCCAAAGGGCCTATCAAGGTTGCCCTTGATGGACGGCATGCGCCTGTTACGGTGGGAAACTTCATCGAGCTTGCACGCAGAGGCTTTTATGACAACCTCAAGTTTCATGCCCATAAGGCTGGCTCTGCCATTTTGGGAGGATGCCCCATAACACGCACACTCGGCCCTGCCCAGGTCGAGGCAGCGGCGCGAGGTGCAGCGCGCGGAATACATCCTGGCAGGGGTGATGCGAGCTACACCATAAGGGATGAAGACTATAACAGAGCCAATAACCGCCATGAACTTGGCAGCTTGGTTTTTGCGCGAAAGTCTAATCCAAACTCTGGCAGTTGTCAGTTTTATTTTTCTCTGTCAAGGCAGCCTGAGTTTGATGATACCTTTGTCGTCTTTGGAAAGACCTTAGAGGGAGTCGATGTCGTTCAATCTCTGTGGATAGGAGATGCGATTATCGCCATCAGCATAGAGCATGCAGATGAAGAAGCGCTCGCCCTGGCAGTGTCCAAGGAAGCTCCCCGACCAGAAAAAACAGGTATGGATCTCTACAGAACCATTCGAGCAGCGCAGGACAAACAAAGGGTCGGCCTCACACACTGAGCAAGCACACGTGACACACGTGCAGCTTTTTGCTAGCACAGTATGTTGGCGCACTACTAAAACTCATTGATAATCCTCAACCAGGTCTATGAGTTCTTGGTGTTTGTGCACGCTGAGTTTTCGGTAAATGTTTTCGATATGGGTGCGCGCAGTGCCCTGTGCTATGAAGAGATCGCGGGCAATGATAGAAAGTGTGCGCCCATAGGCAAGCAAAACGAGCACTTCGCTCTCGCGCGGAGTAAGTCGGTAGGCCTTTGCCACCAGCTTGCAGTTTTCCTCCAAACGCCCTGCCGTGCCGTTGCCGTGTGCACTCGGTGTCAACTGGCTTTCATTGGCGTGCTCCTTCTTTTGGGGATGAATTGTGAGGAGGAGCTGTTTCATTGTGCCCTCGGGAATAACTAAAAAGGCAATCACTACCAGGGTGAGTATGCTTAGCAAGGCTATGACGGTAATTTGCAGGCTTCCGCTGAGAATTGATGTGCTGATGAACTCGCCGCATACAAGGCCAGTGCCCATGCCAATGAACATGAAGGCAACCCCTCTGCCAAAGACGCCCAGTGGCTGCTCTCCAGAAGAGTGCGCTATTTTGGCAAACACTATCCACACCAATAGATCAAAGAATCCATACCCTATGTTTATGAGCAGTATTGAATGAGCTGCGTGGGTGTCAAAAAATAGGGCAATGGCAACGAATCCAGCAATCATGAGGGGCAAAGAAAGGCGATAGGTAATCAGAGGATCAAAGCGCTCTTTAAACCAGGCTCCAAAGAAGAACACGGCTCCTCCCACCACTAAAAGCGAGAGTAAAGCGCTGCTGCCAAAGAAGGCAAAGGGGTCTGGCTCATGGCATAACACGGCATCGTGCATACGACATAGGAAAGAAAACATCATGATTGAAAACATAAGCTTGACTCTGCTGGTGTCCAGGGTTTTGAGCGGCGCTTCCTCATGAGGCATCATGCTTTGATCTTTGTTTGTCTTGAGAGAGACATTGATGCCTGTTCGCCTGGCAACGACAACCAGCAGTGCAAAAGATACCAGCGGAAAGATGCTATAGCCTACGAGGGCTTCTCCCGCAGCAAGCATAAGGAGGCACGCTGTGCATATGGCCGCCAGAGGAGTGACCAGCGTAGCAAAGCGTACTCCAAAGTGCGCAAAGCGTTCTCCCCACAATACTTGCAAAACGCCTGCTCCTATGCCGCCAATGCTAAAGCCGCAGTAGAGGAGCTTGTCAAGCTGCAAAGCAAGAGAGAGCAAGATAAGAAGGGCAGAGAGCATAAGAGTAATCCCTGCTATCCAAAAGAGGGCGTGCCGAATGTGGCTGACCCTTTCCTTGCACCACCTTATGAGCAGGGCAATACTTGCGGCAGCTAGGGCTCCAAAAAAGAGGAATGTCCAGTTGACGGCAAAGCCTCCTTCTAAACCAAAGAGCGGAAAGAGGCAAAACACAATCCAGGAGCGACAAAGGCCAAAACCTCCTATGACCATCAGACTGTCGAGTAACTTGCTGTCTCGACTCGCACTTGCTTGAGCATCCGTCATTAAGAATCTCCCTTTTTCTGCTCTAACCAGCACCTATTGAGAGCGCTCGAGCAATCGCGTACTCAATTGTTTCTCATGCTACCCATTTTTGGTATAGGATTATCAGTCCTATTTTGGTGTCTCTTGGTGTTTTTTTGGCTGTCGATACCACGGGTGTCAATAATCCTACTTTCCATCTGAGGAAATTTTTTTTGGGTAGCTCTATGCTCTTGGTCAAAGATGCCTCAGGCATTTGGCCTAGGGGATGCAAACAGTCTGCCAGCTGTTACCAGCTAGCGAGCAGACTCACAAGCAGAAAAGGAGAAATAATGAGTGATAAACAACCAAGCAACTTGTCTCGACGTTCCTTTTTAAAGGGCGCAGCTCTCACAGGTGCTGCGGTAGCAAGCTCAGCAGCACTTGCTGGGTGCAACTCGTCTACGGGCGCTCTAGCTGGAGGCGATTGGCTGCCAAAAGCCTGGGATTACGAAACCGATGTTTTGGTCATTGGCTATGGTGGAGCTGGCATGTGGTCGTCCTTGATTTCTGCCGACGAGGGTTCCTCTCAGGTTCTTGTACTCGAAAAAGCCCGTATTGAGGGTGGAGGCAACAGTCGCATTAACAACGGCGAGTGGACCATCATTGACCCAGAAAACGCCGAGACCTTCAAAGATTACATCAGAACCTTTACCAAGGGCAAGACTCCAGATGCCATGATAGAGGCCTGGGTTGATGAGTGCGTGCGCAATACCGAGTATGCCGACAAATACAACCTCACCTACCATGTGTCAGAAGAGGCCATTGCAGGCGATATTCCCGAGTACGCTTTTCTTGAGGAGCGCTTTGATCACTCGCAAAAGCTCGGAAGCATAGACGGCTTTGGCATGGTCACCTTTCACGAGCTCGACGCAGAGCGCCAAAGGCAAGGAGTTGAGGTGCTGTTTGATTGCTCGGAGCAACGTCTCATCCAAAACCCTCTCACCAAAGAAATCGTTGGCTGCTACTCCCTGGTTGGTGGCGTCGAAAAGGCAATCAAGGCTCGCAAGGGCGTGATCTTGACCCTCGGCGGATTTGAGTTTAACGAGGAGCTCAAGGATATGTACCTTAAGTGCAGCCCCTTTAAGTTTCAGGGCTGGCCCTTAAATACTGGCGACGGCATCAAGATGGTTGAAGATGTAGGCGCAAAACTCTGGCATATGGACATGACCATTGCCATGTACTCAATGTGGACTCGCGACCCCAGCAATGACTTTTCGATTCTCTTCTTTATGCCCGACTACTCTTACTTTACTGTTAACCGCCTGGGCAGGCGCTATGTCAATGAAAACAAAATGGGCACGCCGCATAACGGCTGGCACACCCTGCTTTCTTTTAATGATGAAATTGCCGACTATGACCGCATTCCTTCTTGGACCATCTTTGATCAGAGCTGCTTTGAGGCTGGCAAGCTCGGCACCAGTCAGGGCGACTGGTTTGAGTGTGGCAACTTTACCACCGATCTTCCCGACGAGCTACGAGTATGGGAAGGCTGGAGTCAAGACAATGTGGCCGAGGTAGAAAAAGGCTGGATCATGAAGGCCGATACTATCGAAGGTCTAGCTCAGCAGATGAAGGACTTTGATCACTGGATGGATGCTGACAACCTCAAAGCAACCTTTGAAGAGTATCAACGCTTCTGCGCTCAAGGACGTGACGAGCGTTTTGATAGGCGCCCCCAAACACTACTGCCTCTCGATAGCGGCCCGTATTACGCCGTTGCCGTGTATCCAGGATCATGCTCCACCCTTGGCGGCCCTATGAAAAATGAGCATGCCCAGGTGCTCGACACTGCCAGAAACCCCATTCCTCGCCTCTATGCAGCAGGATCATTTGGCAATTTCCAAAGCCACACCTATGGCATCACCGGCGGTAATAACGCTGAGAACCAGGTGTGGGGACGTATAGCAGGGCGCCATTGTTCGGCCTTGCAATCCTGGGAATCATAAACAAGTTTCCTTCTGATTATGCAGCCTGGAAGCCTCCGCAAAGGCAGCCAGGCTGCGTCTATCCTCGTACTCAAAGGAGAGTTACCCATCGTGACAACTGCGAAGAAACCAGCCATACCTGTATCTTTAAAAATCATGGCGACCAGCGTAGTAGGTATCTTGCTGGCAGCAAGCGTCTTAACTATTGGCTGCTCATCGTCTGTACCAGAAGACGCTTGGGCACATGCATCAAACGAGCAAGCCCTGAGCGAGGCACTGAGCATGCCCGTGGCTTGGACTACAGGGAGTGACTGCGGTGCTTGTCACCATATCGAGCAAGATTCTCAATTGTCCCCTGAGCACCCTCAAGCTTTTGCACACCAAGACGAGGCCAGCTGCCTTGACTGCCATACAGAACTATCTGTGTTAGCAGCTGCGCACCTTGATTTGACCTTTGCCGATGCGCTCAGAACTCAGTACAAATCAAATAGCGCAACGGCCTTAGAGCACGCTTGCATTGACTGCCATGGCAGCATGGAGGAGATGGCTCTTCTCACCATGAGCAGCACGGCGCTCACCGACAGCCAAAAGACCACGGTCAATCCACATGAGCAGCCTGCCGGGCCAACGCATGAGGTCAAGGTGGCAACCTGCACAGACTGTCACAATAATCATTCTCTCGACCTGCAAAAAGATGCAATGAAATACTGCGCCTCTTGTCACCACCGTGGAGTCTTTACCTGCGGCAACTGCCATGAATACAAGACTATAGAAACCGTGCTGGAGTGATAAGAGTGTAGAGCACAGGGGGCGGCTAGCTCTTTTCGTATCTGAAGGTTACCGAGTCAAGAACCGTCATCGTCATGCTGCCATCATCCAGCCGGGTAAACGTATAGGAAAAATCCATATCACTCGCTGTATACTCCAGACGGTAGACATCTCCGCTCTCTGTTTCGGTAACGTTGAGCTTGGCAGTGTTGATTTGCCAAGAAAAGTCAAGCTTGCCGGATGATACTATGACATTGTGTGCAGTAACCACAACATCTTCGCTTGAGGGATTTGCTCCTTCGGTTGTGACCCATTCGCCAATCAGCCACGCAGGAGGGTTGAGCATGCCAATCGTTTCCTCGGCGCCCTGATTAGCCTCTTCATTTTGTGTCGCTGCTGTGTTATCTGTGTCAGGTGCACTACCGCTTCCTCCCCCACAAGCTACCAAAAGAGAGAGCGTGAAGATGATTGCCAGTGTGAGTGTGAGTGTCAAAGCCTTTTTCATTATTTCTCCTCAGAACATAGGATTGCCCACTTTATTCTTCCACAATATTATAAAGACGTATAGGCAGTTTGAAGCTGTCATTTTAAAAGTGGCAAAATTGACATAATCGCTCCGTCCTCCTGGCACCACCGTGCAACACAGCCTCCGTGGGCTACCTGCGATGCCCTTTTGATCTCATGGGTCTACCGTGCTGGAAGGGCTTTGCCTTTTGCTTGACTGCCAATCTTGTATCGGGAGGAATTATACGACTTTCTTTATACGAAAAGCCTTCAATGTCTTTAACAGGAATTACACTTTTCATCAGAAATTCGATATCTCTAAACGCCGACATCTCTTCGGGAGATACAAACGTGGTTGCATCACCCATCTTGCCTGCACGACCTGTTCTTCCAATGCGATGGATGTAATCTTCAGGAGAGACTGGCGTATCATAATTGATAACAGCATCGATATTATCAACATGAATGCCCCGCGCCATAACATCAGTAGTCACCAGTATATTGATGCGGCCACAGGTAAAGTCTTTGAGTGCCCGCGTGCGTTGAGATTGATTGCGGTCGCCGTGGATAGCCTGACACTTAATGTGATTCCTACCAAGGATTCTTGCCAGCACATCTGCTCGTCGCTTGGTGCGCGTAAATATCAGTGTTTTGCCAGCAGTGCTGCCACCAAGAAGCGCAAGAAGCAGCTCTGCTTTTTGACTATGTTCTACCGGCATACAGAATTGAGCTATCTGCTGAACGGTCTCCCCTTTGCGAGCAATTTCAACCTTAACTGAGTTTTGCATATGGACGCCAACCATTTTATTGATCTCGTTTCCGATGGTAGCGCTAAAGAGTAATTTTTGGCAGCTGGAAGGCACCGTGCCAAGAATCTTTTTAATGGGAGGCCAAAACCCCATGTCCAGCATACGGTCAGCTTCGTCAAGAACAAGAACTTGAATGTGGCGCAAGTCAATATGATTGTCATCGATAAGGTCGAGCAGGCGCCCAGGCGTAGCAACCAGTATGTCTACTCCGCGCCTCATCCTCTCGAGCTGTGGCTTGTACTTGATGCCACCAACAACCAAACGCACTTTGTACTCATAGGGCAGTGCTGCGATGCTGACAACTCTTTCGACCTGGGCAGCAAGTTCGCGTGTGGGAACAACAATCAGCGCATGAGGAACAGCCTTCTTTCGTGAGGCGCGCGTAATACGCTGTATGAGCGGCAGCGCAAATGCTGCCGTCTTTCCCGTGCCCGTTTGTGCACAGGCAACAACATGTTTGCCCTCAAGAATGGGGGGTATCGCTTGCTCTTGTACAGGGGTTGGATGTTTGTAATCGAGTCTGGATACAGCTTTCATTAGTTTAGGATCAAGACCTAAGTCTGCAAATTTTTTCATAGAGGTAGTCTAACACAGTTTTGTATATATAAAAGATTGCTGCCGCTCTGTTGCAACTCTGTTGCCACACCGTGATGTTGCTCTGGAGGGACAGAGGTGGCACTATGGGACTGGAGACGGTGGATTGCGAGAGCTCTCTCCACCTGCCCATATGGTTTGCCTCAAGCGGCTCCCCAAAGAAACGTAGATCTTCGCACATTTCCAGCTTAGCCAACAATGAATATGCTTATGATAAGGCCAAGGAAGCACAGAACAATGCCTATCAGCATGCCGCCTGCAATTTTAAGTAAGTCCCAACGCCCTTTATGGGCTCTCTCGCGCTCTGCCTTTTTCTCATCAAGGGGCTTGCCCTCTAAAAAGGCAACGACCTCGGAATAAGTCTCGACACAATGCTTCTTCTTAACTCTTTCGACGATTGCTGTGCCTATTGCTGCCAGTGCAATGAGTACTAGCGAGGGCAGAAGTCCAAGCAGACCAAAAGCTTCATACATTGGTATTAAAGCTATGATTCCAATACCACCGCAGACAATCACTATCCATGACCAAACAGTTGCCTTGTAGGCATCCAGCTCTTTTTTCATCATCTCAATATCTCCTTTGACCAATTCATCCAGCGAGACATTAAAAAGGGCGCTGAGAAGCAGTAGGCTCTGAACGTCAGGATAACTACGCTCAGTCTCCCAGTTGGACACGGTCTGACGAGTCACATAAATGCATTCTGCCAGCCCCTCTTGCGAGAGACCCTCGCGCTGTCTGAGCTCCCTGATCCTCTTGCTCAGCTCCACCTTAATGCCTCCTTTCATGAATAAGGTATAAAACGAGATGATCCAAGGCTACCAAATGTTTTAGTCAGATGCCCTTGCAAGTATGACAAAAGTCTTTTGCATAGCGCAACACTCTGTGCAAGAGAGCAGCGTTTTGCCCCTAAAAGCGGTCAGGCAGAGCGCATTAAACATATGTGGGAGTGTATTGAGGACGGTTTTTAAAACGTTATCAATATGCTCCCAATATGCCCTCCCAGTATGTCCTTTTGAGCCTTCAGTCTGATGCAGATTAACCCGATGACAATCTCTGCAACGCGCAGGCTCAGGCATATCCAAGAGAGGAAGCTGGGTATGAGTATGAGCTCGCCAATGGTACAAACGACAAGCAGAATGCCGGCGATGATGCCAGAGCGATACTGCCCTCTATACTTCTTGATAATATGAAATACAGACATATGAGGGGGCACCTTAGGTTATAGAGCTCATATGACTGACGTGTGTGACAAAACCCACCAACCCAAAAGGCTATACTGTCTATAGCAAACCAAAGCTCTCTCAAAAAGACAAAGGCACCTCATGGCAACCATAGCCCTCTACGCAAACCAGATAAACCAGATGCCCTCTCTCATAGCTGACCTCAAAAGCTCTGTCTCAGACTACAAAACAGAGCTCTCCTCTCTAAACACCAAGGCCTTAACTATAGACTCAAGCATCTGTAACCTTGATGCAGTCATCTCTTCTTTACAAAGCTCTACACAAACCCAAGAAGATAAAATC
>WQXH01000040.1 GCA_009784945.1 Coriobacteriia bacterium
AAAGGAGGGAGAAAGGGGGAGGGGGGGGGAGGGGGGGCGGGGGGGAAGAGAGGGCACGGGGGAGGGGGGGAAAAGGGTGACAGGGGGACGGCAGAGGTGACAGGGGAATGGGGTGACAAGGGGACGGGGCGTTTGTCACCTTATGAAGGTGACAAACGCCCCGTCCCCTTGTCACCCCATCCCCCTGTCACCTGTGCCGTCCCCTTGTCACCTTTGTCCCCCTGTCACCTGTGCCGTCTCTGCCCCCCGTCCCTCTCTGTCCCACTGTCCCACTGTCAACTTCTGTTACAGCTCGCCCCCCTGACACCTCAACGGCATAACTTGATACAATGCCACTCAAGCATACATACAGAGTTTGGAGGTCGATGTGATTAACAATGCCAAGTTGAACTGCTTTTCTCCTCCTGAGTATTTCTCGCCCCAACAATTACAAACCATTCATAATGGTGCCTTGGAAATCTTGGAAGACGTGGGTTGCGATCTATACCACGAAGGCGCACTTGACCTGCTCAAGCAGGCCGGAGCCTTTGTTGATGGCAAACGTGTCTACCTCAATGCAGGCATGGTAGAACATGCGCTCAACACCGCTCCTTCGCGCATCCTCATCTACAACCGCGAGGGCAATCCTGCCATGGATCTCTCGGGAAGAAATGCCTACTTTGGCACAGGTTCGGACTGCATCAATCTCTTGGACAGCTTTACCGGAGAGCGAAGAGTCTTTACCGAGCAAGACATGATTGACGCGGTAAGGCTTTGTGAGGCCTTGCCCCATATTGACTTCCTCATGTCCATGGGCATGATCAACGGTCTTGCGGCAGAGCGCCAATGCCAGATTCAGTACGCCAACCTGATAAAGTACTCCAAAAAACCGCAGGTTGTCATTGCCATCGATCGCCCTTGTCTTGACGATATAGTCGAGCTGGCAGCGGCGGGAATACCCGGAGGCCGTGCGGAGCTGAAACAAAGACCACGCTTTGTTCTCTACACCGAGCCTACTTCTCCCCTGGTGCACACCTTTGAGTCCATCGACAAACTCATCTATGCCGCAGAAGAGCTCGTGCCCACCAACTACGCCCCTGGTATGATGGCAGGTGCCACGGGTCCAGTAACCCCGGCAGGAGCCATTACCCTGGCTGCAGCAGAATGCCTTTTTGGCCTTACCTTGCATCAGCTGGTAAACCCTGGCGCACCCTTTGTGTTTGGCGCAGGTATGTCAAACATCGACATGCGCAGCATGCAGCCCTCTTATGCCTCCCCCGAAGCTATGATGACGCAGGCCGGGCTTTGCGAGCTTGGCAGGAACCGCTACGAACTCCCCACTTGGGGCTTTGCTGGCTGCTGCGCTTCCAAGTGCGCCGACACCCAGGCCATCAACGAAGCCGCAACCTACATCTTTATGGCAGGTCTAACCGGCACCAGCTTAAACCACGACCTGGGCTACCTGGAGTTTGGCCTGACCTTTTCCTTTGACCTGCTCGTGATGACCAATGAGAGCGTTGGACAGCTGCGCCGCATTATGGACGGCATTCCCTTGAGTCGCCAAAGCATGGCGCTTGACGCTATAAAAGAAGTAAAGCCTGGCGGAGAGTACCTGACGTGCAGCCACACTCTTGAGCACTACAAAGACAACTGGTTTCCAGATGTAACTTGTCGCAACACGATTGAGCGCTGGACTGAGCTGGGGGCTACCACCATGGAAGAGCGTTGCAAGGCCAAGATCAAGCAGGTTCTTGCCGAGCCCGTTGCTGCTCACAACGAGCAGGCCATAGATGCAGTCTTAGAGAAGCTGTTAAGCAACTAACAAGGAGAGCAAACGAAAGGTTATATCATGTCTATCTACGATTATTCTCGCACCACCATTGCCGCACGCGTTGGCACCGAAGTCGACAACGCCTATCGCTCGCTCGGCATCCCCATTTACATGACCAACAACTTCCTTTTTGAGGACGTAGAACAAGGTGCCAACGCTTGCCGCTCCCCCGAGTTTGGAGACTGCTACACGCGTATATCCAATCCCACCAATAACGAACTGGGCAAGGCCTTGGCGGCCCTCGAGGGCGGCGAGGCGGGGGTTCCCTTTGCGAGCGGTGCGGCAGCCTTCTCGGCTTTGGCCTTTACGCTTCTCCAGGCAGGCTGTCATGTCTTGAGCGACGACACCACCTACTCTGCCACCAATTATATGCTGCGCACAATGCTCACCAAGTTTGGCGTAGAAACCACCTTGATTGACTTTACCAACTATGAGGCTGTGCAAGCAGCACTGCGCCCCAATACCAAGATGATCTTCTTTGAGACCCCCTGCAACCCCACCATGAAGGTCATCGACATTGCCCGTATTGCCGAGATTGCCCGCAGTGCAGGCGTGCTTTCGGTCATCGACAATACCTTCTCAACCCCCTTCATTACTGCTCCACTCGAGCTGGGCATAGACGTGGTTTTGCACTCTTCAACCAAATTCCTGGGCGGCCACGGCGACGCAATGGGAGGAGCCTTGGTTGGACCCAAAGCCCTCATCGACAAGGTCATGGAGGTGAGCCTCAAGAATCTTGGCGGCTGTGCCTCTCCTTTTAATTCTTTTTTGATACTACGTGGACTCAAAACCCTGCAACTTCGCATGCAGCATAGTTGCAAGATGTCGATGGCCGTTGCAGAGTATTTGGACAAGCATCCCAAGATTGAGTGCGTGCATTATCCGGGGCTACCCGCACACCCCGGGCACGCAGTGGCCAAAAAGCAGATGGAAGACTTTGGTGCCCTGCTCACCTTTGAGGTCAAAGGCGGCATAGAGGCAGGCACGGCTCTCATGAACAGCGTCAAACTCTGTGCCTTGGCTGTAAGTCTCGGCGAGGCCAACACCCTGGTGCAGCACCCTGCATCCATGACTCACTGGTACGTACCTGAGGATGCCCGCCGCGCCAGCGGTATCAGCGACGGACTCATACGCTTTGCCGCCGGCCTCGAAAGCATTGACGAAATCATCGAAGATCTCAGTCAAGCCTTGCTGCTTATATGACAGAAGTATGGCAAGGCGCAAGAGCAGAGCTATAGCTAGTGGCGAGGCAAAAGGTGGCACGAGAAGTGAGGAAAAAGGAGTGGCGCTACCCAGCGTCAAATGGCGAGGGCAACATCTTTGCCCGCGCCTGGCTGCCTCCTCTAGAGGCTCCACCTCAAGCGATAGTGCAAATAGCCCACGGCATGAGCGAGCACAGCGGTCGCTACGATGAGTTTGCGCGCGCGCTTTGCGGCCAAGGCTTTATTGTTGTAGCCAACGACCACGCTGGACACGGCTTGAGCGCCCAAGGGCACTTGGGCTCCTTTGCCAAAACACCAGGAGGCTTTGACTGCATAGTCAAAGACATGCATCACCTTTTTAACTGGAGCAAGAAGGCGGAGCAGCTGTCTCAACTAAGCCTGCCTAACGTGCTCATTGGGCAGAGCATGGGCAGCCTTGCGGCAGCACTTTATGCCGAGCAATATGACAACCTCAGCGCCCTGGTGCTCAGCGCCACACCCTCGGCCATCAAGTTCTCAAGACTCTTTGAGCTCTTGGCCACCGTAATAGCAACAACGCACGGGCAGCTTGCACACTCTCCCCTGCTCGAAAAGCTCACCGGCTCGATCAAAGGCATGAGCGATGAAGAAATGCTTGAGGCGCGCAGCTGGCTCAATCGCAACAAAGACGAGATTAGAGCGCTTGGTAATGACCCGCTGTGCGGTTTTGACTACTCAGCGGGAGGCTATCAAGCGTTGCTTAAGGCTTACCACCACGTCAACGCCAAGAGCTGGGGCAGTCGTATCCCCAACATACCCATCCTTATAGTGGCAGGCTCAGATGACTCCAGCACAGGCTTTGGCGCAGGACCCTTAAAGCGCACCAAGCGTCTTGCAAAAACCGGCCACACTCAAGTAGAGCTCAGGCTCTTTAAGGATGCCCGTCACGAACTCATCAAAGAACTCAATAAACAAGAGGTCTTTTCCTTCATCGGCACTTGGATAAGGCAACAAGTCACAAGCTCTACATAACAATGAATAATACGCCTCAGTGGTAACTTGCATGGTCAACTGAGTTGTTGGGTTGCTGAGTTGTTGGGTGCTGGGTTGCTGAGGTGCCAGGCTGCTGGGTTGCTGAGGTGCTGAAGCGCTATATCAGCGGCTTCATGATTTCTTCAATCTCGGCTTCTTCTTGGGCAGTAGCCTCTAGTCCTGCGCGCTTGCGATCAAGGTAGCTAATGAGCACCGTGTGCCGCTCCTTGGTGAGCTGCCAACGCAGGGCAATGATGATGGCCGGCACCAGCAACAAGATAGGCGAGATACCCAGTATGCCCTTGATGGTAAGCAAAACAATCTCGCTTTGTGGCTGTGCCACCATCGTTACAGCTCCATCTACAATCTCCTCAACAGGGCTGATGAACCCAGAGAGTCCTATCAAAGTGAGTGCCACCCAGTTGGCAAGCGCAGCAGCAACCTTGCGAATGAACTGCTGTACACCAGTAAAGCTGCCCTCAACGCGACGGCCAAAATGATACTCCCCCACCTCGGTAATATCGCCAAAGAGGGCAGTAAAGCCAATAAGGCTAAACGCAATAAAGAAGCCCATAGTGCCCGCAAGCACATAGATAGCCAAGGCGGGACTGGCGCTGCCAATGAATAAACTCACCAGCCCACAGGCAATCCACCCGGTGTTACCTAAAATGATGGCACGGGTCTTTGAGGTCTTCTTGGCAAACCAAGCCGCCAAAGGCACCGTAGCCACCTCAACAATAAGCAGCGTCCCCAAAACAAAACTCACCTCAAAGGTCGGACGCTCAAGGTTGTAGGTCATATAGTAGATAAAGATCATCGAAATGACGTCCATAGCCACCACAATACTGAGATACATGGCCACAAAGCGCCTGAACACCTTGAGGCGAAGCGACATAAAGAGGTCTTTGACCGAACCTTTTTTGCCCTCAGAAAACTGCCTACGCTCGGGTACTTTAAAGAACACCAATAAAAGCGGGAGCGAAAAGAACAGTCCAAATACCACCGCCATGACAAAGTAACCAAGGTGAATGTCAGCAAAACTGTCAACAATAAGCAGAGGAACCACAGCGCAGATAATGGAGGAGATAATCGAGACAATCATGCGCGTATTGGTGAGCGAGGTGCGCTCGTTGTAGTCGGTCGTCAGCTCTGCGCTCATTGCCAAAAACGGCACAGAAACCACGGCGTTAGCCGTATTCATGAGCACATAGGCAAAGATGAAAAAGATGATCTTAGAAACTTCGCTGCCAGTCGACAGCGGAAACCACATCATGACAAAGGCCAGCAGTACCAAAGGTGCGCCAATCAAAAAGTAAATGCGTCGCCTGCCAAAACGCGAGCGGGTATTATCGGAGAGCATGCCTATGCCCGGGTCTATGACCGCATCCCAGACCTTGCCAATTAAGAAGATATAGCCCGCCCACAGAGGACTGATGCCTATGACGTCGGTGAGGAAAAAGGCATAAAAGAAGTTAACCAGGTTAAAGAAGCCGCCTTGAAAGACATCTCCCATTGCAAAGAACCACTTGGTTGAGGTCTTGATCTTCTCGTTGGTGCGATTAATCTCTGTCATGGTAGCTCCTTGCTCGTTGCCGCAGGGGGTTCATCGAGGTTATAACAGTTACCGCTCTTCCCTATCATACGACATTATGGAGGCAGAATGAGTACAGAATGCCGAATGCCAAATGCAGCCGCGCAGATTGCTGCCGTGCCGAATCCCGAATGCAGCCGTGCAGATTGCTGCCGTGCAGATTACAGCCGTGCCGAATGCTGCCGTGCCGAAAGCAGAATGCAACTCTGCAACAGAATCCAGCTGTGCTCTCTCGTGCCCCATCCTTTGTTTATACTATAAGAGTAATGATTACCTCATGCCTCCCTATGGAATATGAAAATACAAGCAATTAAAGAAAGAGTCACATGGAACATCTACCGCAATTAATTTTTGACCTTGCCTTGCTGCTAGCAGTGGCAGCCATAGCAACTATCGTATGCAAACGACTTAAACAGCCCCTCATCCTCGGTTACGTCTTAGCAGGATTTCTTATTGGCCCCGCCATTAGCTTCTTGCCCGACGTTGTAGAAAGCGAGTACATCGAAATCTGGTCGGAGATTGGCGTAATCTTCTTACTCTTTGGCCTCGGCCTTGAGTTTAGCATCATGAAGCTGGCGCGCGTCGGGCGCCCAGGCATCATCACCGCCATGACTGAGGTGGTACTCATGGTGGCCGCCGGATACCTTGCGGGCACGCTGATGGGCTGGGACTTCTTTACCAGCATCTTCCTGGGAGGGATGCTCGCCATTTCTTCTACAACCATTATCGTCAAAGCCTTTGACGAACTGGGCCTTAAGGGAAAGAAGTTTACCGAGCTGGTCTTTGGCTCTCTCATTATCGAAGACATTGCCGGCATCTTCATCATGGTGGTTCTTTCCGCTATTGCCGTGGGAACCGCCATCGACGGCGGCGCCATAGCAATGCAGCTGGGGCAGATGACCTTGTATCTGGTGGTCTGGTTTGTGCTGAGCGTGCTGATTGTTCCCACCTTTTTGAAGCGAGTCTCCGGTGCTCTGACCAACGAGATCTTGCTCATCTCCTCCATTGCCCTTTGTTTGGTGATGGTGGTACTGGCAAACTTCATTGGCTTTTCGGCCGCTTTGGGAGCCTTCCTGGCAGGATCCATCCTCGGTGGTACCGTGCACGTGCATCGTACCGAGAAGGTCTTTAAGCCTATCAAAGACTTCTTTGGTGCCATCTTCTTTGTGTCGGTGGGCATGCTGGTTTCGCCCCAGATGATTGCCGATAACATCATCCCCATCATCGTTATCACCGTTGTGACACTTTTAGGCAAGCCCATCTTTACCGGAATTGGCGCGCTCCTCGGCAAGCAAACTCTCAAGACTTCTATCCAAACCGGCTTTAGCCTTTCTCAGATAGGAGAGTTCTCATTCATCATTGCGGCTTTGGGCGTCTCCCTTGGAGTAACTGCTGATTTTCTCTACCCGGTCATTGTAGCTGTGTCGGTCATAACCACACTCACAACGCCCTTTTATATCAAGAATTCTCACAGAGTGCACGCGGCTCTTTCAAAGCTATTGCCCGATAAACTGGTTGACAAGCTCGACAAAACAGAAGACAGCACCGAGGTAAAGAAGTCCGAAGACAGCTCCTGGGCCAGCTATATGAAGCACTGGGTGGTCAAGGTCTTGATGCTTGCCGTTGCCACGCTCTCTGTTGTTGTGCTGTTCTCAACACTTATCATGCCCTTTGCGCTTACGCTTTTAGACCATGTAGTAGTGCACCTGGTGGTAATTGGCGTTGCGCTGCTCATCATTGGCATCTTTATCTCCAACGTCTTCCTCAGCCAAAAGAAGGGCGACTTCCTCGCTCTTTGGCAGGGAAGCAAGCGTAGCCGCGTGGGCTTGGTACTGCTTTTACTCATGGATATTCTCATCTCCTTGGCTGCCATCGAAATTACAATCATCGTGCTTGAAGGTGCCGAGGCGTTTTGGCTCATCATCCCCGCTGCCCTGCTCACGGTTTTGTTTGCACGCTCCAATCGTATCCACACCGCATTCTTGTATATCGAAAACCTCTTTCTCAGAAACATCAACGAGGTGGAGCTGGCAGAAGCAGAGGCGCTGCACTGCGACGAAGACCCCGTGTCGATGGTTGTCAAGCAGCTGCACACCGTGAGCCTGGAGGCCGAGCATTGGCGCGAGCGTCGCGGCCGCATGGTATCTTACGACCTCATCGTTGCACAAACCTGTGGCTTGGATCTCATAGCCGTAAGGCGAGGCGGCAAGGACTTTGCCAGCGCAACCCTTGCCCGTCTCACGAAAGAGGATTTGCGCAAGAGAGCCAACAGCCCCAATGACGACTTTTCTCTTAAACAGGGAGATGAACTTATTTTCATGGGCACCGAGTCTGAGGTTGACCGCTACGTCAAAACAATCATGCGCATCTTTCCCACCGATAGGTGTGCCTTTGAAACAAGCCCCCTGGCAGACGTTTTGGTCTACGACAACCGACTCAAGGGCTACGGCTGCTACCGCATACAAATTGGTGAGAACTCCCCCTTCAGAGCCAAGACCATAGCCAACGGCAAAATGCGAGAAGACTACGGCTACCTGGTACTGGCTATGGAGCATCAACACCTCTTCAAGCTCAAGCCCAGCCGCAACACCCGAGTCTCCCTTGACGACTACCTCTGGGTCTACGGCAAAACCAGCGAGGTAAAGGAGCTGCCATAACCACAGCAGCGCGAGGTAGCAGGACACTGTTCATACACCCCAAAGAAACAACCGCTCAGGCAACCAACTGGTAACTATTATCTATTTACCAGCCAAGTTGCTTGCGCTAAGATCTCTTTCTGCTAGCATTTCATATAGATATAGGGGTGGCTATGGCGTGAAGCCTGGCAGCTAGGGGTGCTCCTCTGCGGGCATGGTGTTTGAACAGCTTGGGAACTGTCTTGGGGATGGGTAAGCACGTTAACGGGGACTGAGTTTTGCGCGGCAAGGTAGTACATTGAAGGGATTGGGTTATGGGTTGTAATAACAAGGTTTTTGGTTTTAGGCGAGCATTTCATAATACTAATGAAAGCGAGACACTCATCCAAAGAGTGCGCACTGCAAAGGATTTGCAGAGAGTCTGTCTTGTGCCCTGAGAAGCACACATCACTTCAAACTTCAAATATTTGATAGGCAAAAAGCTCCAAGCCTGTAGGGTTTAGATGGGCAGGGGCAAAAAATAGAGCCAGCTCCACTTATACCAAACCCGCTTATGCCTATAGAATTAGTGGAGCATGACAATGGTTTTAATGATGACGCCATAGCTAACACAGAGCTTAAAGAACAAGAGAGCTTAAGTGAAGCCAGTGATGGACTATCAGTCACTGATGAATCAATAGACAGAGACTCGCTCATTGAAGAAAACTCACAACTATCAATGCAGTCAGCTCAGACATCAGAGCTTACAGCAGCTCAGCTTGCAAATATCTATAATCCAGAAAACTACAAAAATGACTTTGCTCCAGGAGAAGTGCTCGTTGGAATGAACTCTGGATTTGTAACACCTCAAAGCTCACAAGGTATGCTGAGCCCACAGAGTGCAGGGTCATTGTTTCCCGAGCTCAATGTAACCAGCATAGAAGACATCTATCAGTCAGTAAGAGATGTGTTGCCTCAGAGCGCAAAACCGCAAAGCTTCTCTCAACCATCAAGGACTGTGTATCTCGTTGAACTAGCCCTTGACACCAAAGAAAGCGTACTTGACGCTATAGAAATCCTTAAGCAAAACCCCAATGTGGCTTATGCAGAGCCAAACTATATATCATATCCGTGTGCGGTTCCCAATGACCCGGAGTTTAGTAGTCTCTGGGGCATGACCAAAATCCAAGCACCAGAGGCTTGGGATTTTACTACTGGTAGTCATTCCGTTAAAGTCGGCGTAATAGATACGGGCATTGACTACACCCATCTTGATTTGGCACCAAACGTTGACCGAAACCTTGGTTATTATGCAACTCAAAACACCAGAGGCCCCACAGCCGATGTCATGGATTACAATGGGCACGGCACGCACGTGGCCGGTACCATTGGCGCTAAGGGTAACAATGGAATCGGTGTTGCGGGAGTCAATTGGAACGTGACAATGATTCCGATTAGAATTGCTAATAGTAATACTGATTCAACTTCACTCTCGTCAATCCAGGCTCGAGCCGTAATTTATGCGACCGAACTTGGTTTGCCAATCACTAGCATGAGCTACACTGTTTCTTATACACAAACCCTCATTAACGCCGTAAGCGACTATGACGGTCTCCTTGTTATAGCAGCAGCCAACGATGGTCGTAATAGGGATAGTGATTCCATATATATCACTCTAAACAGATTAGGCAACGTGATTTTTGTGGCCAACTCAATGCGAGATGACTCAAGATAGCAAGGATCCTGTTATGGCGCAAATACCGTTGCCCTAGCTGCGCCCGGCTCTAGCATCTATAGCACTTACATCGGTGCAATTGGCTATGCCACTCTGACTGGTACCTCAATGGCAGCACCACATGTATCAGGTGCAGCCGCGCTCGTGCTTTCTCATGCGCCACACCTTACTACAGCGCAGCTAAAACAATCTCTTTTAACTAGCGTGGATCCTGTCCCTGCGCTCGCCGGTCTTGTGAGCACAGGCGGGCGTCTCAATGTATATAATGCGATTGCAAATATACCACCAGCGGCTATAGACGCATCTCCAGCTGTTTTAGACTTTGGAGGTCAACGAGTAGGGTATGCAGAGCGGCCAACTCAAACAGTAACAATCAAAAATAATGGTAACCAGAATGTAACGCTAAACCCGCTGCCTACTGTGGAAAACTGGACCTTGGTTCAAGGAGCTAACTGGTCAACACCGCTTGCGCCAAATCAAACCAAGACCTTTACGGTGCGTCCAAATACCGGGCTCCCTACAGGCGCATATGAACCAGTCATAACGATTACTGGAAGCGGTGGTGTGAGTGCTCAGGTACGCCCGCTGTTTACGGTGGCACTTTCGGAAATCACATTAACTCCAAGCAACCCAACTGCAATAGTTGGCGTAGGCACGGGAGTGAGTGGTCGCGTTCCCATTACGGTAACGGCTCCTCCAAACGAAAGAGTAACCATAGTGAGCTCTAATGTGATATCAGGCTTCGATCCCTGGCTCTTCGATGCAGCAGCTGGCACTCGCATAGCCGATGATGAAGCTGGAAGCCTCAACTGGAGCTACACTATTCCTGCGGGTCAAACCATGACAGTATATGCGGGCATGGGTAGTTTCGGCGGTGCAAGTTTTGCATGTTACACTGTTACTGCTACTTGGTCAGATGCCTCACTTCCAGCTGTGGAGGCTTCAACTACAGGCCTTGCGAACTTAACAGTTGGACAAGAGGTTAGTGATGCTAGCGTTGTATACACCTTGAACAACGGAACATACGCCACATCAATAACACCTGCAAGCTTCACTGTGTCAGGTCTTCCCACTGGGCTTACAGCAGGAACAGCTCAAAGAACGAGTGACACAGTTGTAACCATGCCAATTACCGGAACACCCATAACACAAATCACAAATGCGTCATTACTCAATCGTGCGGCAAGCATACCTGCTTCTAATGTCACTGGTGCAACAAGCGAAATTCTAATTATGGGCACAATCACAGCCGGTCCTATAGCCAGTGCGCCCTCAAGTGTTCAAATTACCCCTAAGCCACTTACTACTACCGTAGGTCAAACTACTCAGCTTACTGCAACCGTTCTTCCCGCTAATGCTGCTGACAAAAGTGTTACCTGGACTTCTTCTAATACTGGAGTAGCTACGGTCAGCGTCCTTGGTAGTGTTACAGCTGTTGGCGCAGGACAAGCTACTATCACAGCAAGAACATCAAATGGGCTTACTGATACTTGCGTAGTTACCGTTGAAGCAGCTCCTGTCTACTCTCTTTCGCTTGCACAAAATGGTAGCACAGACCCCTACGTATTCCCCAGTTTACCAGGTGGCTATACCAACCCAGGGAGCATTACGCTCACACTGACCAACACAGGAAACAGAAGCATCAGCTCGCTTCACGTTGCTCTAAGCGGAGCTAACTCAGGAAGCTTTAGCGTAGTTCCAGGTGCAAACTTCACTTCCATAGAGCCAGGTGCTACGCGAACTCTAACCGTAAGCCCAAAAAATGGCCTTACCCAAGGAAGCTACTCGGCAGATATTGCAGTTCAGGGCAATCTCGCTACCAGCAATAGCTTTAAGGTAAGCTTTAGTGTCTCATCTGATTATGTGCCGGTTCAGTCAATTACCACCGTCAGCAGAATCGAATACTATGGCTCTATCATCTTGTACACCGGAGCCACCACTATCATTGATGCATATATAACTCCCGAAAACGCAACGAATAAAAAGGTCAATTGGAGCTCGAGCGATACACGCGTTGTAACTGTTGACGAAAACGGTAAGGTTACTGCTGTTGGTTCGGGGTGGGCTCAAATTAAGGCCACCACTGAAGACGGTGGCAAAACAAGTTCGAAGCCTTTTGAAGTGAGGGAATCACCCTATAGCATCGCCCTTGACACCACAGCAGTAGCCTTTGCAGAAGTAGACCCAGGTTACAGAGCCCCCACAGCTCGCACCATCAGAGTCACCAATGATGGAACTTATAACACAGGAGCACTTACCGTAAGCCTTAGCGGCAACAACGCTGCAAGCTTTACCCTGTCAAGAACATCCATCCCAAGCATTGCCCTAAGAGGTAGTGCCACCTTTACCGTAGTGCCAAGAACTGGCCTTGCAGCAGGAACCCACACAGCAACGGTTACTGTAAGAGTAGCCAATGGAATTAGCGAGTCCTTTACCGTGAGCTTTACGGTAAGGTAGACCTTGCTGCGCACAGAATAAGACAGGGAGCCTGCGACCCCACATCCCTGTCTTATTTAGCTGCCTTTTGCAGCACGACTGATAAGAAGGTGTCAGGGGAAACGTCCCCCTGGCACCTCCCCTGACACCTCACCTGCTTCCTCCAAAAGTGCCTTAGTACAAGATTTCCTAGCAAATATAAAATATTTTTGATATTCTGCATTAGTACAAGAATATCAGCTTTTTTTGACAATCGGATCACGTGCTTGGAGGTGCGCCTTGCAATGGACAAATTCGTATTCACTCGAGCAGACGGGCGAATTCCTTAAAGCAGTACGCAAAAAGAAGGGCATAACCCAAAATGAGTTTGCGCAGACAATTGGGGTGTCGCACGCTACGCTTTCTGCCCTTGAAAATGGCAAGAGCGTTTCTACTCAAACCCTAGACAAAGCTCTTAACTTCTTAGGCATGAGACTTATCATCGTTGAAAAAACTGCAAAAGTAACAGTTGGTCAAAACGATTCCGTAGCAATGAGGAACAACTAGCATGGCCAACAATAAGCTTGCAGTGTATCTTTATGGCAACCAGATTGGTAATCTGGTACCAACGCGCACCGGGGCACGTTTCAGCTTCCTCAACAAGATAGCAGGGTCAATGCTTGGCTCCCCCATGCTATCAACAGCATTGCGAGTGCAAGCCAGCCCATTTGATACTCTGCAAACAAGGAATTGGTTTACCGGGCTGCTGCCAGAGGATGCGCGATTGAGCGAATTGTGCAGGTTCTTTGGCGTACCTGAGGATGACTACCTTGCCATATTAGAAGAGCTTGGCTGGGAGTGCGCCGGCGCAGTCTCGGTTATGCCTGGCAAGGTTGCTGCGGTTGCTCACAAGATCTCCGAAGAAAGCCTCAAGCTCTCGAAACAAGAGCTCGCCCAGCGCCTGGAAGCATTACCTGCGCACCCATTTGATAGCGCCAGCACCCTTCGTGTGTCGTTAGGCGGCTTTCAAGAAAAGCTCTGCGTGGTCGTTAGAGGATGCTTAAGCATTACTGATGGCTATGCGCAAATACACGAAGTGGGCATGCCCTTGGATGGAGCGCTTTCAACTCACATTCTTAAGCCACAGCCAGAGCGTTTCCCCGGAATGATTGAAGGGGAAGCCTGGGCTATGGCAGTAGCATCCATCGTAACTCCCACAGCTCAAACTGCCTTGCTTGACATCGAAGGTGCTCCAATAACTCTCATGATAAGGCGATTTGATAGAAGGCATGATGATGGCAAGCTTTGTCGCATTCATCAAGAGGATTGCGCACAGGCAATGGGACTTGGCCCTTTGCAAAAGTACGCCGCAAGTGGAACGCCAAAGAAGAGCGACCCCAGCTATTTACGAATAGCCACGCTTCTAAAGAGTTACTCAGTTGATCCCGAAGAGCAGCTGAAGCAATTGTTGAGTCAGATGATCGTCAATGCTGTACTGGGAAACACCGATGCCCACGCAAAGAATTATGCATACTTACACCCTGACGAGTCAACAATTTGCCTTGCTCCCCTCTATGATGTAGTGCCCGCGCGAGAAATTACTCCTCGGGTAGTGGACATGGGTATGCGCATTGGAGGGCGCATCCGAATCGACCGCATTGGTTATGAGCAGGTAATAGATGAATCCACCTCATGGGGCCTATCTTCTGCGGTGTCTCAAATTGTTTTGCAAGAAACCCTCGAAGGCATCCGAGAAGGAATCACCTACGCAAATAAGCTTTACCCAAAACCAGGCACCTTGCACACCCAGCCTACGCTTAAGCGCTTGGAGAGCTTTCTATCATAGGTCGACAATCAAGTGAATTGCCAAGCATCTGCTTCATCATCTCATAGTCATCCCATAACGTTGATCTCCGTTGATCTCCGTTGATCTCTTCACTATTTTCTATTGCACAACTGAGAGCGCTGCGCTATCATATGGCGCATAAAAAGTGGTTCTGGGGCGGTTATGGCAAATTGTCTGCCAGAAGGGGTGCTCGTCTAGTGAGCAGGGGCTGTGGCTGAGATGGTCTTAGGCTATCTGGGAATACTAAAGGGTAAACCTGTGGGATGTGTTTTACGTTACGTGGCAGTACATTGAAGGAGCTGGGAATGGGTTGCAGCAAGGGTTTTAATTTAGGCATACTTTTTTATACAAGCTTGAACAGGCTGCTCGTTTGTCGTGCGCTCTGTGAGAATTTGTATGAAACAATCTCATGCCTTAACCCAGCTGATCCATATCCCCAAACTTCAAATATTTGATGGGCTGGTAGCTCTCTAGCCTCAAAAGAGGCTCGGTATTTGAAGCTATCAAAGATAAAGATTTGGCGGAGGAACAATGAAATCATTAAAACGTTTTAGCTTGAAGGTACTGGCACTGACACTCAGCATGGTTCTCATGTTTGGCACCGTGCCGCTCTATGCAAATGATGACATCAACGATGAGCCAAGTGTGGAGCTGCTATATGACACTGCCTGGGTTCCAGATCCACCCGAGGTAATCCAAGAGCACCTGCTTACACCGGCAGAAATTGCAGAGATTACTGAGATCAAGCCCACTGCCGCTCTGCCATCCAGTGTTGATCTTTCATACAGCTTTCCTACCCCAGGGCGTCAAGCTCATGGTGATTGCACAGCCTGGTCGACAGTATACGCTCTAAAAACGCACCAGGAGTGGAGGATGCGAGGGTGGTCATTAGATGACGAGCGTCATATTTTTAGCCCAGCGTATGTATACAATCAGCTGAGGGCACGTCCCTCAGGAGCAGGTGAGGCTACTGCACTAGATCTCATGAGAGACGAAGGGGTCTGCTCGCTAGCATCTTTTCCTTATAATGATCAAGATTACACTGCTCAACCAACCCCAGAACAACGTGCAGAGGCAGCGCTCTATAAAGGTACCGAATGGGGCACTATCCAAGGCGTAAACGCTATAAAGACCTGGCTGGCTAGCGGAAGAGGGGTGGTTGCAGGATATGCAAACCCAGGCGGCGGCGGTCATTCAATCTGTTTGGTGGGCTATGATGACAGCAAAGTAGCTTTTGGCAGCACAGGAGCTTTCAAGTATATTGATTCACAGGGACCCAATTGGGCCGAAGGTGGTTATTCGTGGATTCCTTATGACCATTTGAGTGTGAGAGGTGATATTGGAGCGCACGGTGAGTCAATAGGCTATGTCATGATTGATGACCCTTACTACTTTGCTCCTACTATCACATCACCCCTCACCTACTCCGCATCAGTAGGGAATCTTTTTTCGTTTGGCTTCACGGCAACAGGCAAACAGCCTATTACATGGAGCGTGGTGGAAGGATCATTGCCTCTAGGGCTGACCCACTTCAGTGGGATGCTAGCAGCAAGCGGCACCTATAGCTTAACTGTTAAGGCAGAAAATTCAGTGGGTAGCGACACTAAGGCAATTTCACTCACTGTAACAGGAATAGATCCCACAAATGTTGCGATAGTACCAAAGCCGGCAAATGTTACTGCGGGTCAGCGCATACAACTAACCACTACCGTACTTCCAGAAAATGCTCCTTATAAAACCGTTACCTGGACATCATCTGACACTTCAATAGCTACGGTAAATGATCTCGGCGAAGTGAGAGGTGTAATCGCAGGGCAAGCTACTATTACAACAACGACGGGGAACGGGCTTACTGACACTTGCGTAGTCACTGTTGATCCCCCTCAAGTTACTGTTTCACCTAGTTCATTGTCTCTAAGCGTTGGTAGCTTTCAATCGCTCACTGCCGCAGTTCTTCCTGAATTCAGGCGAGTTACTTGGTCATCTTCTGACACCTCAATAGCTACGGTAAGCTCAGGGGGCTTGGTTAGTGCTGTGAGCCCAGGTCAAGTCACCATCACAGCAAGGACGGCTGATGGAGGTAGTGGCACCTGTGTGGCAACTGTAACAGAAATAATGCCCGAAAGGGTCTTTATCTCACCTGCGCCTATTAGTCCCATCTTAGGCAGGAGCACGCAACTTACAGCTCAGATATCCCCCGCCAATGCGTCTAACAAAACCGTTACCTGGACATCTAATGACCCTTCAGTGGCCACGGTTGATAATACCGGTAATGTTACAGCTGTTAGTATTGGTCAGACTAGCGTCACAGCAACAGCAGTAAATGGGATTTCTGACACCATCACTGTCACGGTAAGAAGACCGGATCCCACGGGTGTGACGATCAGCCCTAAGCCAGTATCCCTCACCTTAGGAGCTAAGACACAGCTAACCGCTTCTGTGCTTCCTGAAACTGCTGATCAAGCCGTTACTTGGTCATCTTACGACTCTTCAGTGGCTTCAGTCGATGCCTTCGGTAATGTCACAGCTCTACGTGTTGGTCAGACAACTATTCAGGTGCAAACAACAAATGGGCAGCGTTCTGACTCATGCGTGGTAACTGTTTCACCATCTCAGCCGCAGCCAAGCATAGCAGTTGCCACAACCGGCCTCACAAATCTTAAAGTTGGACAGGCGGTAAACGCAACTGTTACCTATACCGCAAGCAGCGCAACTTTTGCTTCAACAATAACTCCTTCCCACTTCACGGTAGGTAACCTACCTGCTGGACTGAGTGCACAAGCTGCTCAAAGAGCAAGTGACACAAGGGTAACCATCACCATTACCGGTACGCCAACAACACATAACGCCAATACGATAACTCTCACTCGCTCAACGAGCATACCTGCTTCTAATCTCACAGGTGTAACAAGTGCTATTGCACCTACTGGCACCATCACAGCCAGTGCAGTAGCCAAAGGCAACGGAGGAGCACTAAGCGGCGCACCTGCAGAGCAGTCTAAAACTTCAAACTCAGTTACGGTAGGCGCTCTTACTAACACAGGAGGAACGGGACAAAGTGTTGAGTATGCCATCTCTACATCAAGTACGCCTACACCTTCTACTGGCTGGCAAAACAGCACGACCTTCAGTGGCCTCAGCCCAGGGATTTACTATGTGCATGCCCGCACAGCAGAAAGTCTCAACTACAATGCAGGCACCGCGCGGGCAAGCGCAGCAATTACCGTAGTTAATCCAGCTATTGTGGTTAGCGCCACCGGTCTTACCAACCTAAAAGTTGGACAAGCGGTCAACGCAAGTGTTATATACACCTTGTCAGGCGCAACGTATGCCTCACCAATAACTGCTTCTCACTTTAGCGTAGGAAACCTGCCTGCTGGACTTAGTGCAGGAGCAGCCACCAGAGGAGCAAATGGCACAGCGGTGACCGTTCCCATTACCGGCACGCCAACAACACACACCACAAATGCGGTAACCCTCACTCGCTCAACGAGCATACCTGCTTCCAATATCACTGGTGCAATTAGTGCTATTACACCTTCTGGCACCATCACAGCCAGTGCTGTAGCCAAAGGTGATGGTGGAGCAATCAGTGGTCTGCCTACACAACAGTCCAAAACCTCTAACTCAGTTACGGTAGGCGCTCTTACCAATGTAGGAGGAACGGGGCAAAGTGTTCAGTACGCCATCTCCACTTCAAGTACGTCAACACCTTCTACTGGCTGGCAAAACAGCACAACCTTTAGCGCTCTCAGCCCAGGGACTTACTACGTACATGCTCGCACAGCAGAAAGTGCTAACTACAATGCAGGTACAGCGCGGGTGAGCGCAGTAATTTACGTAGTTAACCCAGCTATTACAGTTACCACTACCGGTCTTACCAATCTAAAAGTTGGACAAGGGGTAAACGCAAGTGTCGTATACACCTTGACGGGCGCAACTTATGCTCCAGCAATTAATTCTTCTCACTTTAGTGTGGGAAATCTGCCGGCTGGACTTAGTGCAGGAGAAGCTGCTAGGGGAGCAAATAACACAACGGTAACCATTCCTATTACAGGGCGGCCAACAACTCATGCCACTAGCGCGGTAACACTCACTCGTTCAACGAGCATAGCGGCTTCCAATGTCACTGGCGCAACAAGTGCTATTACACCTACCGGCTCCATCACGGCCAGCGCTGTAGTCAAAGGTGACGGATCACTACTAACCGCTGTACCCTCAGTGCAGAGCAAAACTGCAAGCACAATTACAGTAAAACCCCTCTTTCTTACGACAGCCACTGGACAAAGTATTGAATACGCCATCAACACGTCAGCTACGACAACCCCATCTAGCGGCTGGAAAACTGACACGACCTTTAGCGGTCTTGCTGAAGGGACAGTCTACTACGTTCACGCCCGCTCTGCGGCAAATACAAACTACAATGCAGGGCGAGTGCTGGTGAGCACAGGGATTGAAACAGATTTTGTGGGTCTAGTCTTTACCCCAAACAACCGATTTGCAACAGCAAACGTTGGCGCAGGAGCAAACGGTCGTGTTCCAATTACCGTGCGAAACACTGCTAATACAGCAATAAACGTAACAGTACAGGGTACACAGGGTTCATCTATTGCTGCTGACCCAGTTTTGTTTAACAGCGCTGGCGCACAAATTGCATTCCACAACTTCTACAACTTTAACTTTGGCTACAACGTCACTCTTAACGCTGGAGCAATGTGGAGAGGCTTTGTAGGAACAGGTGGAGATGTTGCGAGAAGCTACACTGTTGAGACTACTTGGTCTGCTATGGCAGTTAGCACTACGGGTCTTTCACATTTGAAAGTTGGGCAGGCGGTGAGTGGCGCGAGCATGGTATACACCTTGGCTAGTGGAACCTTTGTCCAAACAATAACCCCCTCTCACTTTACAGCTGGAAACCTGCCTGCTGGACTCACAGCTGGAGCAGCTGAAAGAACGAACAACACAACGGTAACCATCCCTATTACAGGAACGCCAACAACACACAGCACACTTACGTCAACGCCCACTCGTGCATTCAGCATACCTGCTGCGAATGTTACTGACGCAACTTCTTCCATTGTTCCCACCGGTGTACCTGGAGCCAGTGCAGTGGCTAAAGGTGACGGGTCACCGCTCAATAACGTGCCTACCGTACAAAACACTACCGCAAACTCAATTACGGTAAATACACTTACTACAACTCTAGCTACTGGGCAAACCGTTCAATACGCCATCAGCACCTCAGGCACGGTAACACCAGTAAGCGGCTGGCAAAACGGTACGACCTTTAGCAACCTCCTCGCAGGGACTTACTACGTGTATGCTCGCTCAGCAGAAAACGCAAACTATTATGCAGGTCCAGTGCGAGTAAGTGGAGCGATTACCGTAGGAGGAGGACCTGCGCTCCCAGCCATCGCAGTTAGTGCTACCGGCCTCACAAACCTAAAAGTTGGACAAGCAGTAAGTGGCGCTAGTGTCGTGTATACCCTAACCAACGGAACATACGCTACATCCATAACTCCTTCTCACTTCACTGTGACTGGTCTTCCTGTTGGGCTTACCGCAGGAACTGCTCAAAGAACAAGCAACACAGTTGTAACCATACCTATTACCGGAACACCAACAACCTATAACGCAAGCACAACTACACTCACTTTTGCATCTTCCATCCCTGTTGCCAATGTAACAGGAGCAACAAGCGCAATCGTGCCAACCGGCACACCCACAGCCAGTGCCATAGCCAGAGGTGACGGAGGAGCAGTTAGCGGCGCACCCACAGAGCAGTCTAAAACTTCAAACTCAATTACGGTAGGCGCTGTTACCAACATCGGAGGAACTGGGCAAAGTGTTGAATACGCCATCAGCACGTCAGCTACAACAACACCAACAAGCGGCTGGCAG
>WQXH01000041.1 GCA_009784945.1 Coriobacteriia bacterium
CTACACTAGAGAGCGCTACCACAGGCATAGCTTACAAAAAAACGCTTGCAGCAAGCGGCACTAAGTCCATTACCTGGACGCGCACATCAGGAAGCCTGCCACCGGGGCTCAGTCTTTCAAGTGCAGGAGTCATATCTGGCAAGCCCACCAAAGTGGGCACCTATACCTTTACGGTAAGGGCAACGAATAGTGCGGGCAGTGCAACTAAAACCTTCAAGATCGTAGTTGAGCGCCCTGTGCTTGCCATTAGTTACTCCACCCACGTACAAACCGTAGGCTGGCAACCCTTTGTAAAAGAAGGCAACGTGAGTGGCACCACAGGAAAAGCGCTACGCCTTGAAGGCATCAAGATCAATGTACAAAACACTACAGGTATTTCTGGAGGCATAAGTTATGCCACCCATATACAGTCCATAGGCTGGCAAAAGAAGGTAAGTCTCAGCTCAAGCGGTAACAATAGAACTGTTGTCAAAGGCCCCATGAGCGGCACCTCAGGCAAAGCGCTCAGACTTGAAGCCATTACCATAGAGCTGACCGGAGACCTCAAAAAGCACTATGACATCTACTACCGTGTACATGCACAAAGTATAGGCTGGATGGGATGGGCAAGAAATGGCGAGCAGGCAGGCACTGCAGGTCATGCCTATAGACTTGAAGGTATACAGATAGTGTTAGTACCCAAGGTAGGAGGTAAGAAGCCGGGCAATACCTTTAAGGGCGTTACCACGCCTGCAGGTACTCGCGCCTTTATTAAGAGGTAAGCAGTTAAAGCCGTTGCCTGGTGCAGTAACGCTGCTGTTACTGTACTAAGCCGCTACCGCGGCTGACTGTAGTCCGTCATTGCGGCCTTCGAGCCGCAATCTAACCAAAATGCGTCTTAGATTGCGGGTCAAGCCCGCAATGACGAATTGGTCTGACCAGTAACACGCTGCTTGTAAGTATTTGGACAGTTACTCGTTATGACAAGACAACGAGGGCGAAGAGTGGTAACCTATCAGCTTGCAAAACACCTTATCTATAGCTGAAAGGCATGAGGAGGCATAATGGAATTGTTTAGCATGGGAATGCCCGTAGTGAGAATTTTAGGTATGGGCATGCCTGAGATGATTATCATTCTCATAATCATATTGGTTATCTTTGGGCCCAAGAACCTGCCTAAGCTTGGCGCTGCGCTGGGCAAGGCGGTAAAAGGTGTGCGAGAAGGCGTTGACGGCATCAGCACAGAGCTGGGCGCTGCCAAGGAATCTATAGAAAAAGATGGCAAAACCACTAAGACTGGCAAGGGAGCTGACGCTCCTGTTACCGCTACTGCGGTTGTTGAAGACAGTCCACAAGAGGTTCAAGAAGAAGTGTCCGCAACGGTAGAAGCTGCTGCTGGAGCAACATTTTGTTCTCAGTGTGGCGCAGCCCAAGAAGAGGGTGCCAAGTTCTGTAAGAAATGTGGCGCCCCCATTAGTTGAGAGTTGTAAGTACTTTTCTGCGGCATACGTGGCACAAGGGTCCCGTATGCCGTTTGTATGTTGTTTGTGGGCCCGGGGCTTAGCCAAATCAATGCCTCAGGTTTGTACCGAAATAGACAGGTTGGAAAAATGGCAAGAGAAATCATACTCACCGAGGAAGGCCGCGAGGGTCTCAAGATAGAGCTTGAGAGGCTGGAGACGGAAAAACGCGCAGAAGTAGGGGAGCGCATTAAAAATGCACGTGAGTTTGGAGACATCTCTGAGAACTCCGAATATGACGATGCAAAAAACGAACAGGCATGGGTCGAAAGCCGTATAGCCGAAATTAATCACATCCTGGCCAACGCAACGGTTGTCGAGGCGCCTAAACGCTCAAATAAGGTGGCAATTGGAAACAAGGTTACGGTTCTCATGAACGGCGGTGTTGAACGAGAGTTCATCATCGTAGGTGTGGCAGAAGCAGATGCAGCCGAGGGTAAGATATCTAACGAGTCGCCCTTGGGCGCAGCGCTTCTTGGAGCACATAAGGGCGATGAAGTGGTGGCCGAAGGCCCTACGGGCAAAGAGATAAAGCTCACTATTTTGAAAATTGGTAAAAAGTAAACAGATTGCTCTGGTGAACCCTGATGAACGAGATTGTTGACGACCCTATTGAGGTAAGGAAGAACAAGCGTCAGGCGCTCATTGATGCTGGTGGTAATCCCTATGCGTACTCATTTGAAGCGAGCGCTCAGTCCGCAGAGCTTGAGCAACGCTATGACAGCCTGCCAAGTGGCGAGACGACTGATCAAAACGTCGCCTTGGCGGGACGCATCATGGCCATTCGCAATCAAGGCAAGGCCGCCTTTGTGGTTTTGCGAGATGCTACAGGCGATATACAGTTGTTTTGCCGAATTGACACCCTGGGCGAGGAAGCTTTTGCAACACTGGTAGACCTTGATATTGGCGACTTTGTTGGTGCCGAAGGTCTGGTCATGCGCACACGACGTGGACAGCTTTCGATAGAAGCGCAACGCGTGCAACTACTCTCCAAGAGCCTGAGACCTTTGCCCGAGAAATTTCATGGGCTCGCAGATAAAGAGACACGATATCGCCAGCGTTATGTTGACCTGGTCATGAACCCAGAGGTCAAAGAGGTCTTTGCCAAGCGCTTTATGATTATCGATGCCATGCGGCATGAGGCCAAGCAGCGCGGCTTTATTGAGGTGGAAACCCCCATGCTCCATCCTATTCCTGGTGGTGCCGCTGCCAAGCCCTTTGTGACCCACTACAATGCACTCAGCCGCGAGTTTTATATGCGCGTTGCGCCCGAGCTGCACCTCAAGCGCCTGCTGGTGGGAGGATTCGAGCGTGTTTTTGAGATCAATCGATGCTTTAGGAACGAAGGCATGGACACCTCGCATAACCCTGAGTTTACTACGCTCGAGGCCTATCAGGCTTATACCGACGTTGAGGGCATTGCCCAGTTTACGCGCGAGGTCATACAGGCTGCCTGCCTGGCTGCCAATGACTCCCTGGTCATAGACTATTTGGGTCAAGAAATCGACCTGGGCGGTCAGTGGCCGGTAAGGAGCATGTTGGATCTGGTGAGCGAGGCCCTGGGCGAGCAGGTTTCCTTTGACTGCGACATAAGCGTGCTCAAGGCACATGCTGCAAATCACCATATTACCCTTAAGCCTGTGTGGGGCAAGGGCAAAATAATCGGCGAGCTCTTCGAAAAGCTTGTGGAGCCCTTGCTGGTGCAGCCAGTCTTTGTGTCTGACCATCCCTTGGAAACGAGTCCTCTTGCCAAGAAAAAGGCTGGCGATGCCAACCTTACCAGCCGCTATGAACTATTTATCTGCGGCCGAGAGTACGCAAATCTCTTTAGCGAGCTCAATGATCCGGTAGATCAGCGCGAGCGCTTTGAGGCTCAGGTTCTGGCCAAGGAAGCCGGTGACGAAGAGGCCATGGGCTATGATGAGGATTACATACGCGCTCTGGAGTATGGCATGCCTCCAGCTGGTGGTGTGGGTATCGGTATTGATAGACTGGTGATGCTGCTTACCAACGTAGAGTCCATTCGTGATGTTTTGCTCTTTCCGCAGATGCGAGGAGAGAGCTGAGAAAGCAATGAATCAATCATTGCTTCCCTAACTTGAGGAGTTATTATGTCTTTTGATAGATTTACCGATAAGGCACGGGCAGTTTTGGCAGGTGCGCAAGAAGAGGCTCGACAGCTGGGACAAACTAACGTAGGCACCGAGCATCTCTTATTAGGTCTATTGCGCGAGAAAGAAGGTATAGCGGCACAAGCCTTAGAGAACCTGAGCGTAAAGTACGATGAGGTTTTGGCGCAGGTCAAGACAATCGTCAAAACGAGTGATGAAACTCCGCAAGGCCACCTGTCGTTTACTCCTCGGGTCAAACGTGTGCTGGAGTATGCACTACGCGAGACCATGCAGCTGGGTCAAAGCTATATCTCTACCGAACATCTCTTGCTCGGCATAGTGCGCGAGGGCAATGGGCAGGCAATCCAGGCACTCTCTCAAATGGGTATCGATGGTGAGATGATCAAAAAAACCATTATTGAGCAGCTGCAAAAGAACTCTGCCTTTGCCGGACATCCCGACATTGCCGATGCCGAGATTGACGCAGGCGATGGCGCAAGCATTCTCAAGGAATTTGGCACCAACCTTACACAAGAAGCCACCGACGGCAAGCTTGATCCGGTTGTAGGTCGCGAGCTTGAGATAGAGCGCGTCATGCAGATTTTATCTCGTCGCACCAAAAACAACCCCTTGCTCCTGGGAGACCCAGGCGTAGGCAAAACCGCCATAGCAGAGGGCTTGGCACAACTGATAGCTACCGAGCAAGTGCCCGACATACTCCGTGGCAAGCAGATTATCACCTTGGATGTGCCAGCCTTGGTAGCAGGATCAAAGTACCGCGGCGAGTTTGAGGATCGCCTGAAGCAGGTCATCAATGCGGTGCGCACCGATGGCAACATCATCTTGCTTATAGACGAGATGCACACACTCATTGGCGCAGGATCTGCCGAGGGCTCCATAGATGCCGCCGCCATTCTCAAACCGCCGCTTTCGCGCGGGGAGATTCAGGTCATAGGCGCAACGACTTCCGATGAGTATCGCAAGTATGTAGAAAAGGACTCTGCGCTGGAGCGCCGCTTTCAGCCGGTGATGATCAACGAGCCTACGAGCAGCCAGGCAGTGCAAATCCTCGAGGGTTTGCGTGACAGATATGAGGCGCACCACCGGGTACGTTTTTCTGACGAGGCACTTGCGGCTGCCGTCTCACTTTCAGATCGCTATGTGCAAGACCGCTTCTTGCCCGACAAAGCCATTGACGTGATTGATGAGGCGGGCGCGCGTATGCGTATTCGCAATATGACGCTGCCTACCGAGGTGCACGAGATTGACGAGAAGCTTCGTAAGGTGAGAGCCGAGAAGGACGAGGCTATAAACACGCAAGATTTTGAGAAGGCCGCCAAGCTGCGTGATAAAGAAAAGCAGCTGCAAGTAGAGCGCCTCAAGGTAGAAGAAAAGTGGCTTGAGGACAGCTCCAAAGACGTTGCCAATGTTTCTGAAAAAGAAATTGCCGACATCGTCTCTATGACCACCGGCGTGCCCGTAACCGATCTTACCGAGGCCGAGACCGAAAAGCTGCTTCGCATGGAGGAGGTTCTGCACGAGCGGGTGGTAGGACAAGATGAGGCCGTAACCTCTATCTCCAAGGCCATTCGTCGTTCGCGCGCTGGCCTCAAGGATCCCAAGCGTCCTGGTGGTTCATTCATCTTCTTAGGACCTTCTGGAGTGGGCAAGACCGAGCTTTCCAAGGCCTTGGCAGAGTTCTTGTTTTCTACCGAAGATGCACTCATCTCCTTTGACATGAGCGAGTACATGGAAAAGCATACTGTTTCGCGTTTAGTAGGCTCGCCTCCCGGTTATGTAGGATACGACGAGGGTGGACAGCTCACCAAGGCAGTGCGCGCTCGACCCTATTCAGTAGTGCTCTTTGACGAGATTGAAAAGGCGCATCCCGACATCTTCAACATTCTCCTACAGATTCTTGAAGAAGGCAGGCTTACTGACGGGCAGGGGCGCAAGGTCGATTTTCGCAATACCATCATCATCATGACCTCCAATGTGGGAGCGCGTGAGATTGCCCAGGGTACGCCCATAGGCTTTGGCGGCGCTGATTCGCGCGAGGGACTTTCCGATAAAGAAATCAACTCACGAGTGATGACAGAGATGAAGAAGCTCTTCCGTCCGGAATTCCTCAATCGTATTGATGAGGTCATTGTCTTTAAGAGCCTTACCAAGGAGCAGATCGGCTTAATAGTTGAGCTGATGGTGTCTGATCTTCGCGACCGTTTGATTACTCAAAACCTCAGCTTGCGCATGAGCAAGGAAGCACGAGAGTTCATTGCCGAGGAAGGCACGGATACTGCCTTTGGTGCTCGCCCGCTTCGCCGAGCTATTCAGCGTTTGCTCGAAGATCCCATAAGCGAGGGTGTGCTGGAAGGACGCTGGGAAGCCGGAAAAATCATTGTTGCTGATTATAAGGACGATGAGATTGTCTTTTCCATAGAAGAGGGAGAGATTCCCAAACCTCGCAAGCGCGACTCTATGGCGCGCGAGATTGAGCTGATTACGCCCATATTTAAGACCACCGGCAGGCCTCGTTCTGGAAGACCCGGCAACGAAGGTTCACCCGCAGAGTAAGGCACCAGTTTCCAAATTACTACAAGGCCGCAGTGCCTGGCTATACCCCAATGTCGCCCTGCCGCGTTTGGCCAAAGGCCAAATGTTGCAGGGCCTACTTGCCTTGCCTGCAACGCATGCCCTGCCACATTCGGCGAAGCCAAACGTCTTTAGTGCTGGCTTTTGCTATTATATACGCAGTTGATTCTGTTAGCTTTAATAGCATGGGAGACTCTGATGAAAGATATCCATAGCCTCTTTAAATATGCACGCCTGAGCCACTTTGATGATGCAATCAATATGGTCTCTCCCGGAACCCCGCTGCGTGAGGCCTTAGACATTATCAACTCGGCGCAAAACGGTGCGCTGATTTGTGTGGGTGATGTAGAAGGTGTTTTGGGAATCAGCGGCGGTGGTTTTAGAATTGATGCCTCTTTTACTCCCCAAAGGCTCTTTGAACTCAGCAAAATGGACGGAGCAATTTTACTGAGCGATAACGCAGACAGGATTGTTTCTGCCAATCTACACCTGAGCCCCGACCCCGAGATCCCCACGCCTGAGACGGGCATGCGCCACCGGAGTGCCTCTCGGACTTCGGCTCAAACCAAGACGACTGTCATTGCCATTTCTAAAAGGCGAAGGCAAACAACAATATACAAGGAGGGCGAAGGGCATACGCTCGACTCGGACGGCATCTTGTTGCAAAAGTGCAATCAGGGCATTATGGCCATGCAAAATCACCGCAGCAATCTTGACCGATTGGTTATGCGCTTGACCTTCCTCGAGATGGATGATATTGCTACAGTTGCCGATGTGGTTGAAGTAATCAATCGCTACATTCGCATTTTTATTTTGGCGGTAGTCACCGAGCACAATATAGACTTTTTGGGAGACAATGCCGGCCTATTGCGTGGTCAGCTTGATGAGCTGGCGCGTGGCCTGAGCGAAACCTTTACCCTCATCGTGCGCGACTACGCAAGAAGTGGCGACCCAATCGAAACTAAGGAGATTGCCCAAGCGCTCGTAAAGCTTAAGCCGCAAGACAATACCGAGGAAATCATGAAACTCCTTGGATATGGTACAGAAGTGCCAGACGAAGAGCATCTCTCTCCACGGGGCTTTAGAACAATCAGTCGTATCTCAATGCTCGATGACGAAGCCGTAACGCGCATCATTGATGAGTACGGTAGCCTCCACGAAGTAATAACCGATTCGGAAGACGGATTTGACGATCGCATGGAGGACTTGGGCATTGGAAATGTACGTGCGCTGGCAAAGTCGTTCATGCGGCTTCGCTCTACCGTAAACATCTGATGAACAGCCCCTTTGACACACAGGTCAAACGCCTTGACTCAGACCCAGTGAGCGGCCCGAGTGTCTTGGCACAACCAGAGTTCATTGCCAACAAAGAAAATATGGACATGCTGGAAACTCAACTCCTCTCTCTCAAGGGAAGGGTTGCTACCAGGCCTCATACAGCGGCAATCATATTAGCCGGCGGGAGCGGATCACGTTTTGGTCGCGACAAAGGCAAGCAGATGCTTGAAATACTTGGCAAACCCATCCTCACCTGGAGCGCAGAGGCGTTTGACGCAGTGGCCGACGTGGGCCTCATCGTTATTGTCTGCCCCTCCGAGCGCACCAAAGAGTATTGCTATGGAGCAATTGATGCTTTTCCCTTTGTGACACCGATTGTGTTTGCCACTGCGGGTGAATTAAGACAGGAGTCTTCGCTCAATGGTCTCAACAAAGTGGGAGATGAGTTTGAGTTTGTGGCTATTCATGATGGCGCTCGACCTCTTATAACCCCGGCGCTCATTGAGCATACAGTGGCTGCTGTGCGCGGCAGCGTAGACTATGACGGAGCCGTAGTAGGACATCCATCCATTGACACACTCAAGATCGTAAGCGACAGTAATATTCTCGGCACGCCAGATAGATCTGCATTTTGGACTGTTCAAACGCCGCAGGTATTTAGAACACTGGCTATCAAAGAGGCACATCATCTGGCACTGGCTGACGGCTTTGTAGGCACGGATGATTCCTCTCTAATAGAGCGCACCGGCGGCAAGGTAGCCTTAGTGCTAGGTCCACGCAATAACATTAAGATTACGGTGCCAGAGGATTTGGCTGCCGTAGAAGCTGGCCTGCGCAAGCGCCATCAAGAAAAGTGAGGATTGGGCTAGGCATAGACACGCACGCCTTTGCTCCGGAAGTTGAGGGGCGGGCTTTGATTATAGGGGGAGTGGCTATTGAGCACCCACGGGGTTTGGCTGGCCATTCTGATGCTGATGTTCTCGTTCATGCGATTATGGATGCCCTTCTTGGAGCAGCTCGACTGGGCGATATTGGCAAGCACTTTCCTCCCACTGATGCTTCTTATAAGGATGCTTGCTCTCTCGAATTGCTGAAGCAAGTAGCAGACCTGCTGACGAGCGATGGATGGCGCATTGTTGACATAGACTCGGTGATCATCGCTCAGCAGCCGCGCCTTTCTCCCTATAGAGAGGAGATGAGTTGCAACATCGAGCAGGCCTTGAAGTTGCGTAGTGGGCAGGTGGGCATAAAAGCAACAACAACCGAGTACCTGGGGTTTGAAGGTCGTGAAGAAGGCATCAGTGCTCATGCGGTTGTTTTGCTCGACCGAGCCTTTTCGTTTGGCATGCTAGGCATGTGAGAGCCTTATTAAGCTGCCAGTTTGTCCAACCATGTGTCTGGGGTCACGAAGGCGTACTCCTGACACATCGTCCTGTCAACAGAATTGGCGAGCCAGGGAGGCGCGCCATAAGTTTCCCAAGTTTTGCCAAAAAATACAGCTTATGAACGAATTTTGGCAAAATAATGAGAGATTGAGCCAAATATCGAACGCAAATTACGCTGTTTTGCCTGATAATCGTTCATAAGTTGTATTTTTTGGCAAAACTCCATGAATAATTGCCACACGTTGTTTCAGCAGCCGTGTCAGAGCAAACGGCAACGAAACTCCTGCTGACTCTGTTACTGGCCAGACCAACTCATCCTATACCCTCCTGCCGCCCTGTCGCGTTCGCTCGAAGAGCGAATGTTGCAGGGCCTAGTACACTGCGTCAGCCAGAAAGCTGCTTTTTAGCTGACGCAGTCCACTAGCTGCATTATTAGCAGAACTAAAGGAGGTTCTGTTGCGCAAAACGCGACAAGATGACAGATGTCTTACCCAATGTCATTTAGCTAAGCTCGTCATTGCGAGGAGCGTAGCGACGAAGCAATCCATTATGCTGCTTAAGACTGGATTGCTTCGCTTTGCTCGCAATGACATAATCAAGGTAATGACAGATGGCTTACCAGTAACCGAGCCCTTACTGCCCACAGTGACTCATCGGTAGCAAACGGTGCAAGCGTGCGCTTTCTGATAGAATGCCTTGGATAGCACTCTATTGGCACTCAGCGTAGGAGTAGTAGATGTTCAGCAGGCTCAAAGAGGATATCAGGGCGGTTAAGGAGCGCGATCCCGCGGCTCCGTCTGCGCCTGGTATTCTCATTTTATACCCCGGAGTACAGGCAATAAGTGCGCATCGCTGCCAGCACTTCTTGTGGAAAATGGGAAGGCGTGGCATCGCTCGCTTCTTGAGCCAATGTACACGATTCTTTACTGGTATAGAGATTCACCCAGGAGCACGACTTGGAAGACGGGTTTTTATTGATCACGGCATGGGCGTCATTATTGGCGAGACGGCTGTTGTTGGTAATGATGTGACAATATTTCAAGGGGTGACCCTTGGCGGAACTGGTAAACAAACCGGCAAACGTCACCCTAACATTGAGAACGGCGCTACGATTGGCGTTGGCGCGGCAGTACTGGGCAATGTTACCGTGGGCGCGCGCACCAAGGTCGGCGGTGGAGCGGTGGTGGTTGATAATGTACCGCCAGACGCCACCATTGTCGGCATTCCCGGACGTGTGGTGGCACACAACGGCATTCGCGTATGCCCGGCAGACCCCTTCAGGCGCGAACCTCTTCCTGATCCTTTGGAGATAGAGCTCATTGCGCTCACTAAACGCGTAGAGGAGTTGGAGAGCCAAAGCATGCCTAGCTTGGCTGGTGCCACAAACGAGCAGCTGGATCAACTGTCTAAGCGCCTGGACGAGCTTGAGGCAGAATTGGATGCTTTGGATAAGGTTGTCAAGAGTTTGGCTGAGGCATCATGAAGGTGTACAACACGCTCACGCGCCGCAAAGAAGACTTTGTCTCCCTTCGTCCGGGTGCGGTGGGGTTTTATATTTGCGGCCCCACGGTGTATAACGATATTCACATTGGCAATGCGCGCACCTTCTTGAGCTTTGATGTGATTCGCCGTTATCTTGAGTATCGTGGCTATGAGGTGACCTATGTACAGAATATCACCGATGTTGACGATAAGATCATTAATCGTGCAAATGAAGAAGGAAGAGATTCTTCTGAGGTAGCCGAGCAATATACCGAGGCTTTCATTGCCGTCATGGATGCTTTGGGCGTTAAAGAGCCAAGTGTTCGCCCCAGAGCTACTGCCGAAATTGCCTCTATGATAGAGCTCATCGAGGGTCTAATACAAAGCGGCAACGCCTATGAAGTTGAGGGTGATGTTTACTTTTCTGTGCGCAGCTTTCCTTCGTATGGCGCTCTCTCAGGGCGCAACGTTGATGATCTCAAGTCTGGGGCGCGTGTGGATGTAGATGAGCGCAAGCGCGACCCACTGGACTTTGCCCTCTGGAAGGCGGCCAAGCCTGGCGAGCCGTCCTGGCCTTCTCCTTGGGGTCTTGGCAGGCCTGGTTGGCATATTGAATGTTCTGCTATGAGCAAGCGCTACCTTGGCACAGCCTTTGATATTCATGCCGGTGGCGATGATTTGGTGTTTCCTCATCACGAAAATGAGCTTGCTCAGTCTGCCTGTAGCAGCAAGGATGGCTTTGCCAGTTACTGGCTGCATGGTGGCATGCTGACCATCGACAAAGAAAAAATGAGCAAGAGCGAGGGCAATTTTTTACTGCTTAAAGATGTCTTGGAGCATGTGCGCCCAGAGGCTCTACGGCTTCTCATGTTGCAGACGCACTACCGTTCTCCTTTTGATTACTCACCAGAGCGCCTTGAGGAGGCCACTGCCTCTCTTGAGCGGATCGAAAGCGCTTTGAGGAACAGCAACTGGGCACTGGCTCAGCATGCAGGAGCTGGAGAGCACGCCAAGGCAACCGCCTCCTTAGCACCTTCTTCGAGTGTTGCAGATGCGCGTAAGCGATTTGAGGCCTACATGGATGATGACTTCAATACAGCTGGTGCGGTTGCGGTGGTATTTGAGTTGGTGTCGGAGGCTAATCGCCTGCTGGCTGAGTATTCTCAGAAGAGTGAGACCTTCTCTGAGAGCTTTGCCGATCTAGAAGTAATTGCGCAAACGGTGGTCGAGCTGCTTATGGTGCTGGGCGTTAAGCTGGAGATAGGCGCAGACTGCACGGAGCTCGTTGCTACCGATGCTCTGCCCGCGCTGCTCTCCTTGGCCGCAGAGCTTGCTCACTACAGTGGCTCAAAGGCTGCTGAGGCGCTGGATGCCCTGCTGAGCGCACGCGAAGAAGCTCGTGTTAATAAAGATTGGACGCGTGCAGATGCTGTGCGCGATGGACTTGCCAAACTGGGCCTCAAGATAGAGGACACCCCACACGGATCAAGGATTATTCATGCGTGAGTGGAGAGAACAGAGCCAAGGGTTTGAAGATGCTCCCTACGCTTACCAATACGCAACCCTCTATGACCTCATCGAGTTGGCGCGTGGCAAGAAGAATGCGCTCATCGTGGCTCTCGATCACATAACCGATGTAGGAAATCTCGGTGCCATTATCCGTAGCGCAGAAGTGGTAGGCGCAACAGGTGTCATCATTCCCAAAAAACGCGCTGCCGGAGTTAACAACACCGTCTATCGTACGTCTGCCGGAGCAGTAGAATACATCAAGATTGCACAAGAAGCCAACATAACCCAAAGCCTCAAGCGGCTCAAAGACGAAGGGTTCTGGGTAGGAGCAGCCTCAGCAACCGCCCCCACCTCACTCTGGAAAGCACCCATAGAAGGACGCCTGGTAGTAGTCATGGGAGCCGAAGACACCGGCATCTCACGTCTCGTACGCCAAACCTGCGACTTTGAGTTCAAGCTTCCACAACAGGGCTTCACTCAGAGCTTGAATGTTGCCCAGGCTTGGACAGCCATTGCCTACGAATGGCTCCGAAGGGCTCAGTAGGTGCAATCTAGGGCGTTGCTTATACTTGGGCTCTCGGTCATTTATTCAGATAAACTCCCTTCGAGCCCAAGTATAAGCGCCACCCTATCTCACACCTCCTGAGCCCTTCGGTGCCGCGTCCAGTAGACGCAATCTGGCGCGTTGCGTTTGTTTTGGCTCTCGGTCATTTATTCAGATAAACTCCCTTCGACCCAAAACAAACGCGCCACGCCATCTCACGCCTCCTGGACGCGGCGGGGCTCAGTAGGTGCAATCTGGGGCGTTGCCTATACTTGGGCTCTCGGTCATTTGAGAGAGATTGTGGTATCATATACGATATGAAGAAAGAACGCATCGTAATTGATACCAATGTACTCGTGAGTGCCTTCCGATCAAATAAGGGAGCCTCGTTTATGCTGTTGAGCTGTGTGGGCAAGGAACTGTTTGAAACAGTGATTTCTGTGCCGCTGTTGCTTGAATATGAGGATGTTCTATCTCGCGAGTATGTGCCTGTAAGTCAAGAGGCCATCAATGACATTCTTGATTATCTTTGTTGGATATCAAAAAGGAGGAGAGTCCATTATCTTTGGCGACCAATGTTAAGAGACCCAAAAGATGATCATATTTTGGAACTGGCAGTTGAGTCGCAGTGTACATCGATTATTACGCACAACTTGCGCGACTTTGAGGGAGCCAAACAGTTTGGACTTAAAGTGGAAACTCCAGGAGAGTATATTGAAAGGACAAGGTGCCATGAGTAACACTATTAGCTTAAGGATACCGAGCTCTTATCACCGGGCAATACAAAAGCTTGCTAAGGAAGAGAAGGTGTCGATGAACCAAATAATTGCTTCAGCCGTTGGTGAAAAGCTCAGTGCGCTTCAAACCGAAGACTATCTCGGCGCTCGCGCATCTCGGGCAAGCCAAAGAAGGTTTGAGGCAGCGCTTGCTGAGGTGCCTGGCATTGAGCCTGAGATTCATGACAAGATGCCTGATTAAAGCAATTACGCGTAAAGACTCTTGGGAGAGAGACAGGGCGCTCAACACCACAAAGCTGTATAAAGGGTATACTGTCTTTGTTATGGCTCTGCTGTGTGTTACTGTTTACATTCCTGTCGTCCTGCACAATCATCACGCCTAAAAAAAGCAGGGCGGCAGGAATGTGAACAGTAACTACTATGTTGCTTCTCTATAAGGAAGGCAACGGGAAAACAGGTATAAGCCTGTGCGGTGCCGCCGCTGTAAGCGGGTGCACTTGTTGCTTTTGTTACGTGTGAGCGTGGCAAGTGGTCACTGGAGCTGCTGTGCTCTGGAAAGGCTAGAACAAGTACTGAGTCATGTTGACTTGACCTGCGAGCCAGAATACCGGCAGGAGAGCCTCCATTCCAATCGCTGCGAGCACAGCGAGTAAGGAGAGTTATTATGCGTTATGTTACGCACCTGGCACCATGCAATCAATCCTTTATCAAAGAGACAATCCCAAAACCTGGCTCCTCGCCTTTATTGGTTGGCCACGGGCAGACAAAGAAACACTCACCAGCTTGGATTGCTCGCCTGAGAGTGTTGTGCCTGGCGCTCACCGTTGTTGTAATGCTGGGCTTGCTGGCAGCTTGCTCATCAGCTCCAACACCTTCTGCAGGTCAGGAAACACCTTCTGCAGGTCAGGAGGCAGGCACTATTACAGTGAGCCTCACCATTAGCTGCATAGAAGCAGTTAAAGTTGGCAATAAAACAGCGGAGAGTATTTCTGACAAGGGCATTGTGTACGAAGGGGTTCTGGAGCTTACACAAGGTTCTACGGTTTATGATGCGCTGGTTGCAAGCGAAGTACCTCTGGCGAGCCAGACGAGTTCTATGGGCATCTACCTTACTGCCTTAGGTGGACTGGCCGGTGGCGAAGTGGGTGAGATGAGCGGCTGGGTGTTTTCTGTAAACGACGTAGGTGGCGAGACATCAAGCGACAACCATCTGCTTAACGATGGTGACAATATTGTGTGGAACTACGTGTTAGAGCCCGTGTTTTAAGCTAGGCAACTGGCGATGAATGCGCTCAAACACTGTCATCCGGCAGTTGGGTTTTGTTTTTGCCTGCTGATGATTGCACTCAGCTTGGTGAGCTTGCACCCTGCTTTCTTGATAAAAAGCTTTGTGGCAGCTTTAGGCTACGTGCTTACCTTAAGCGGTCTGAGAGCTTTTTTGCGAGCCAACTGGTGGCTGGCGGTGCTTATCGTCGTAGTGACTCTGTTTAATGGAGTTTTTAGCGCGCAAGGACTCACGGTGCTTCTCACTCTTAATGCTGGGTTTATACAAACACCAATAACACTCGAAAGTCTGGTGTATGGTCTTTGTATGGGGCTGATGCTTGCCGGCGTCATTCTTTGGTTTGTAGTGTTGTCAAAGCTCTGTTCTACGCAGGGCGTCATTGAGCTTTTTTCTAAACTCTCTCCCACAACGGGCATGATGATTGCTCGCTTGACGGTGTTTGTTCCTGAGCTCCTGGCGCAAGCACGGCTGGTGAGTAAAGTGCGCAAGCCACTCGTCTCGTCTGCCAGGCAATCTCGCAAAGAGCGGCTGGCGTTTGCAGGGGTCATGAGCTCATATCTCTTGGAGTGGGGTATGGAAAAATCCTTGATTACTGCACAGTCTATGACAGCACGGGGCTATGGCTCGCGCAAGCGCACGAGCATGAGGCGCACACGACTCACCCCTCGAGATGTGGTGCCCTTAACAGCCATGCTTGCCCTCGGCGCAGCGAGCCTGGGATGCATTCTCTGGGAGGGCGCTGCTTATCAGTTTTACCCCTATCTTTCTCCCTTGACGCTTTGGTGGGGGTACCTGCCCTTTCTTGCGCTCACCCTGATACCGCTGCTCTTGCAGCTGGAAGAAGAGGTTGCCTGGAGGCGTACAAAATGACAAAGGGTACCTTTGGCATACGTGTTGAGAGTTTGGGCTTTGCCTATCCAGACTGCGCGCCTGTGCTTGAGGGCATCAGCTTTGATCTGGCGGCTGGCTCTCGGGTTTTGCTCGCTGGGGCAACTGGGTCGGGCAAGAGCACCTTACTGCGTTGCCTCAAGCCTGAGCTTACCCCTGAAGGAAGCCTTCATGGCAAGATTCTGCTGGATGGCCGCTCAGTGCGAGAACTTGATTATCAGGACTCGGCAGGTCTTATAGGGTTTGTCATGCAAGATCCTCGCCAGCAAATTGTCATGGACACGGTTAAGGCCGAGCTGGCCTTTGGGCTTGAGAACGTGGGCGCAGCGCCTGAGGTGATCGAGCGCAGAGTGGCAGAGATAGCCCACTACTTTGGTATTAATGCATGGGTTAATCGTCCTACCTCAGAGCTTTCTGGTGGTGAAGCCCAGCTTGTAAACCTGGCTGCTATTCTTGCTATGAAGCCGTGCGTGCTGCTCTTGGATGAGCCCACCTCCATGCTAGATCCTATTGCTGCAAGAGACTTCTTGGATTTGCTGATAAGGGTCAATGATGAGCTGGGCATCACGATACTGATGGTTGAGCACAGGTATGAAGAGCTTCTGGGAGCCATGAATCGTATACTCTATTTGAGCAAAGGCTCTCTGGCCTTTGAAGGTGAGCCGCGGGAGTTTGCACAGTGGCTGCATAGAGAGCATCCTGCACATGGTATGGCTTTGCCAGTTGCCACACGGCTCTATCTTGAGTCTACTGATTGCTTTGAGACACATGACATTCCCTTGGATGTGAAGGAAGGTCGCTGGTGGTTGTGGCAGCAGACGAAGCAGGCCGGCAAAGCTGCTGAGGAACAGGCTGCCCACCCTGCTCCTCAGCAGCTTAACCAGCCTGCGGAGCCTGCTGCTTGGTTGATGCAGGCCAGGCGGGTTTGGTTTAGGCATAGCAAGGATGGCGCATATCTTTTGAGGGATGTCTCGCTTGAGGTAGTGCGGGGGAGTATTGTGGGCATCGTTGGTGCCAATGCCTCGGGCAAAAGCACCTTGCTCTCTTTGTTGAGTGGTGCACTCAAGCCTCAGCATGGCAGGCTGTCATGTGCTAAGGGAGCACGCACTGCACTGCTACCGCAAGATCCTACGATACTCTTTTTATACGACACGGTTCTTGAAGTTGTCATGGAGCATGCTCAGAGCTTTGCCTACACCGAAGAAGAGGCGCTCAATATGCTCTCTCGATTTGGCATTCTGGATTTTAGGAAGCGTCACCCTCTCGATCTTTCTGGCGGCGAGCAGCAAAAGCTGGCACTTTCGAAGCTGCTGCTTGCCCAGCCTGAGGTGTTGCTTTTAGATGAACCTACCTCGAGATTGGATTGCCCTGCTCAACTTGAGTTGCGTAGCATCTTGAGGCAAGAAGCTGCGGCAAACAAGGCTATAGTCATGGTAAGTCACGATCTTGAGTTTGTTGCTGTAGTAGCCGACGAAGGGCTCATGCTCTTTGATGGGGAGCTGATTGGTCGTGCACCGATTGATGAGTTTTTTGCCGACAACTTGTTTTACACCACGCCGCTCAGGCGACTTGTTCAAGGAATTGTGGATGACTGTCCGGGGTGTCAGGAGGGTGTCAGGAGAGTGTGTCAGGAGAAACGTCCCCCTGACACACTCGTCCACGAGGAGTTAGACGCATGAGACGAACTGTTTTCGAAGTTGGCTCTTTGATAGCAGTGCCCCTTGTGCTCATACTGTGCCTGCTTTTAAAGGTAGAGCATACAGCTGCGGTGTCTACCTTGGTTGTTGCCTTGGCTCTGGTGCCTTTTGTTGTTGGCCTGGAGCGCAGCAATCTGAGACCTAAGAACCTCATGCCCATTATCGTGTTGGCAGCACTGGCCGTAGTTGGGCGCATTATCTTTGCTCCTCTTCCTGGCATAAAGCCAGTAAGCGCCCTTGTCATTATTGCAGGCGTGTTGTTTGGTAGGCGCACAGGCTTCTTTGTAGGCTTGTTTGCAGCGCTTATTTCTAACTTGTTTTTTGGACAAGGGCCTTGGACGCTCTGGCAAATGTATGCCTGGGGCCTTATGGGCTATGTAGCAGGAGCTCTGGCAGAGCAGGGCGTTTTAGGGGGGCGCGTCTCTGTTATGATGTATGGTGCTTTGGCACCGCTTGGTTTTGGGCTCATCATGGACAGCTACTATTACCTGGGTTTTGTTGGCGAGCAGAGCCTTGCAAGCGCTGCCCTCGCTTACGGCATTGGTCTGGTTACCTCTCTTCCTCATGCGGTGGCAACCGTGGGCTTTTTGGCGCTAATCTATCTCCCCTGGGTCAAGAAACTAGAGCGAATTAGGAAGAAGTATGGAATTTCTCCTTAGCATGAGCAAGAGCCTGGAGTTCTCTATAGAGATCCAGGTAGCTTAGATTGTGCTTTCGAGCCAGATGTACTACTACATCATGTTCGGGGCGTAGCCAACGACGACGCTGAGGCAGAGAGCCCGTGTTGGCGGCTTTGAAGGGCACGGGGCCATAGGGTGTGTTGAGGGTGAGCACGCTGCGAGGAATAACGGTGCGTTCATGGTAGCTGGATCTGACACCCAGAGTGCCGGTGAGCTCAATAATCTTTTGAGCAAGTTCCGTGGCCTGCTCGGGCTTTCCAAGGACTACCAACTTAGTGGCCAAGCGTCCCTTTTTCATGGTGATGCTCTCTTGCCAAACATCAAGGGTAGCTTCCAGTGCCAGGAGTTCCTCACAGGCAAAGGCAAGAGCCTCTGCACTGAGAGAATCAAGATTACACTCCAGTTGCACCACACCTTCGATGTAAAGCTGCTCATCTGCCCCGGCCTCAAGACCTGCCAGTGGAGCTGGTTGGGCGCAAAGCGCGCGAAGAACATTTGCAGCTTCACCGAGATTTTTGCTTCCAGCGCCATAACCAACAGCCAAGGGGGTAGAGCAGGGCAGGGGAGCAAAAGAGGTAACCATTTCTCTGATAAGAGCAGCGCCTGTGGGGGTAGTAAGTTCACCTCTGTGACTTCCCTCATAGGTGGGGCACACTGGATAGGTAAAGCGAGGGCGACTCGTGTTCTTTGCCGTAAGGCTAAAACGGCGCAAGGGGGATGAACTTGCCGAGGGTGTCAGAGAAGGTGACAGGGAAGGTGACAAGGGGACTGCTGGTGACAGGGAAGGTGGCAGGGGGACGGTTCCTGAAGGTGACAAGGGGACGGGAGGTGACAAGGGGACGGGGCGTTTGTCACCTTGGAAAGGTGACAAACGCCCCGTCCCCTTGTCACCTCCCGTCCCCTTGTCACCTTCAGGAACCGTCCCCCTGTCACC
>WQXH01000042.1 GCA_009784945.1 Coriobacteriia bacterium
ATAGGTCAAACGACTTATTGGCAATTGGTAAATGAAAACATAAAAAAGCTTTCTTCATGAACTATCCCTTGTGTTAATAAGACTTGTGTTCTTGCTATTATACAGAAGAGTGCGGAGGGAGGTTGCTGCCGAGTATGCCAAATATGGATGTGAATACTAGGCTGCTGAATAATTGGGCAAAACTTAGCATAGTCATCGCTGCACGCCCTGCCTCGGAGTTACAATACCTGCGCGATTCGAAAAGAGAAAACGAATAACAGTAGCCATATTTGCCATGAAAGCCCTTGGCACTCGTGTGAGTGTCTATCACACCCCACTTTGGTAGCTCAATCTCGCTTATTGATAGATACCACAGGGCATATTAGGAAGCAACAGGGTTATAATGTTATAACGCTTTGCGTAAACTTTGTTACCTTGTAACAATTTCTCGCTTGCATTTTGCTCAGTTGTGTTATAGTTTTGGTATACAAATCCCCCTTCAAAAATTTCGCAGCCTGAAAACCATCGTCTTAAATCAGCCAAACGGCATTGTCCAAGGGGGAAATCCAGAAAGGAATCTAGCATTGAAATTCTTTTTAGACACGGCCAGCCTTGAAGAAATCAAAGAGGCGGTTAGCTGGGGTGCCGTTGCCGGCGTTACTACCAACCCCACCCTCTATGCGCGCATAGGCGGTAAGATCCAAGACTTTGAGGAGCATATTAATAAGATATGCACCTTGGTTAAAGGTCCGGTGTCAGCTGAGGTTACTGCGCCAGATGCCGCAGGCATGGTTGCGCAAGGCAGAGAGCTGGCTGCTATAGCAAAAAATGTGGCCGTCAAGGTGCCTATGACTTTGGAGGGCCTGGCTGCAACGCGCATACTTGCCAATGAGGGCATTGAGGTTAATATGACCCTGGTGTTTTCGGTGTCGCAGGCGATACTGGCTGCCCGTGCCGGTGCTCGCTACGTAAGTCCTTTTGTGGGACGCTTTGATGACATTGCCGAAGACGGGGTAGTCCATCTCGTCAATATCATCATTGCTCTGGGCAACTATGATTTTTCAAATGATGGCCCTAAGGGAGAGAGGATTGAGGTCATTGCGGCCTCTATTCGTAACCCCAGCCATGTAAGCCAAGCTGCTTTGGCAGGAGCCGATATTGCAACCGTACCCTTTGGCGTACTTAAGAAATGCGCCACCCATCCCCTGACAACTAATGGTCTGGCTGCCTTTGAAGCCGACTGGGAGAAAGTGAAACAAGCATGACCGACAAATCCGACACCGCAATGACCGTAGGAATCGATGAGCCTATCCAAGCTCGTCCAGCGCCTACACGTAAGCCACGCAGGGGCACCAAGGAAAAACCACAGCCTGAACCTGTAGAAGTAGCGCCTAAGAGCACTGCAAAGACCAAGTCAACCAAGACAAAGGCTACACGCCAAGCATCAGCATCTGATGCAGGTGCTCAGAACGCCTATGACAACGAAGAGGCTCCTCGCAAGCGCCGCACTAGTCGCGATAACGGACGGGGCAACGCGCAAACAGCGGCAGATCACTCAGCGCACCCTGGCGGTCAAGGCGGCGGCCATACCGCCCAAAAGGGACAGCAAAAAGAGCGCAAACAAGGACGTAAGGGTCGTGAGATTGTTCCGCAGACGACACGCGAGGATCTTGAGTCTCTCAAGGCAAGCGAACTGCGCGCCAAGGCGTTGGAGCTGGAAGTAGACATGAGCGGTCTTGACATGCGCAAACGAGGCGATCTGATTGAGGCCGTCTTGGCGGCAAGCATGAAGGCTGAAGGCTTTATTGAGTGTAGCGGCCTACTCGACTTGCTGCCCGAGGGTTACGGTTTCTTGCGCACCAGCGGCTACCTTCCTGGCGAGACCGATGTCTACGTGGGTATGAGCATGATTCGCAGAAATGCTCTTCGCAGGGGAGACTGGATTACTGGTCAGGTACGCCCTTCACGTGAGAACGAAAAGTATGCTGCCCTTCAACGCATCGATGGTATTAACGGGATTTTGATTGAAGATTATACGCATCGTCCCAAATTTGCTGACCTTACCCCCGTGTACCCTGATGAACGTTTGCTCATGGAGCACACCAGCAATGCTATTACCGCACGCACTATTGATCTTGTGGCTCCTATAGGCAAAGGCCAGCGCGGCCTCATTGTTTCGCCGCCTAAGGCTGGCAAGACTACCATTCTCAAGGACATCGCCTCGGCAATCAGTGCCAATAATCCACGCGTACATCTTATGTGCCTGCTGGTAGATGAGCGCCCCGAAGAGGTAACCGACATGGAGCGCTCTATCAAAGGTGAGGTGATTTCTTCGACCTTTGACATGCCCTCAGAAAATCACATAGCCGTAGCCGAGCTGGTAATCGAGCGCGCCAAGCGTTTGGTAGAGATTGGCAAGGACGTGGTTATCTTACTGGACTCCATCACCCGTCTTGCGCGTGCCTACAATCTGGCGCAGCCCGCATCCGGACGTATTCTCTCCGGCGGTGTTGACTCCACAGCCCTGTATCCCCCCAAACGCTTTTTGGGAGCAGCGCGCAATATCGAGGGCGGTGGATCGCTCACCATCCTTGCATCGGCGCTTATAGACACTGGCTCAAAGATGGACGAAGTCATCTTTGAGGAATTCAAAGGCACCGGCAATATGGAGCTCAAGCTCGACCGAGACCTCTCAGACCGTCGTGTCTTTCCGGCTATTGACCCAGTGTCCAGCGGTACGCGTAAAGAAGAGCTGCTGCTTGACCCGCAAGAAGCCCCCCTTATCTGGGCCGTACGCCGCATCTTGGCAAACATCGGCAATACCGAACGCGCCATGGAGATGCTTATCAAGAGCCTTAAACAAACCAATACGAATGCTGAGTTCCTTCTCAAGACCGCAAAGAAAGCACAGGTCAAGTCAAACGACTCCATTGTGCTGTAGGTGTTGTAGGTGCTGTAGGTCGATGCTTGCAATTTTGTTCTAATTGTTATAGTATAGATATAACAAAACTGAACGGGGATTGTGAAAGACCATGTTGATTCGCATTGACAAAACGCGAGAAGAGCCTCTCTATCTTCAAATATACCTTCAGGTCATTGCAGCCATTGCGCGGCAGGAGATAGTACCGGGAGACACACTTCCATCGGTGCGTTCGCTTGCTTCTGACCTCGGAATAAACCTTCATACGGTCAATAAGGCCTATGCAGTGCTGAGAGACGAAGGGTATTTGGTAATGCATGGCAGGTCGGGCGCTGTGGTGGCCGATCAGACGGAGGTATCCAATCAGCGCAAATCCATAGAGGCAGGCTTGCTCATGGAAGAGACCATGCTCAAGCTGTCTTTGGCACATCGAGCACGGGGCGGCACGGCTCAAGAGTTCATGGACTGTGCTCAAACTACAATTAATCGGGCGTATGGAAGGGACGAGTAAATGGACAGCACAATGAACACCTCCCTCATGTTAATGATGATGAACCTGCTGGTGCCCCTTGTGGGCTTCATGATGGCAATAACACCGTATCTCATGAAGAAAAGCGAGTGCTTTACCGTGACCGTGCCCGAAACAGCCTTGGCCGACCCTTACCTCAAAGGACTCAAAAAACGCTTTTTTATTGAGGTCGTGCTTGTGTCGGCGCTTCTTTTTACATTGGGCTTTTTTGCGTCCTTCATGGGCAACGAGATGGTTGCGATTATCCTCTTTACGGTGAGTGTGCTTTTTGTTGTAGCCTTTGGTTACGGATTGATGCTGCGCAACCGAAGCAAAGTACGTCTGTACAAGGCAGAGCAACAATGGACTGCATCCCACGAAGAAGCGGTTGCAGTAGTCGATGGCGGGGCTGCGCCCAAGGCTATCTCCCTTAGATGGAATCTGCTCTATATACCAGTAATTGTGCTCACGTTGCTCATCAGTGTGATGGGCTATCCTGCCATGCCCGACCAGGTGCCCATGCAAGTGGGTTTTGATGGCGAGGCTACCAGGTATGCTGCTAAGAGCCTCAGTATCGTTTTGATGCCGTTGTTGGTTCAGGCCTTCATGGCACTTTGCTTCTTTGGCGCACATTGGATGATCTTGCGCTCAAAGCGTCTTTTGGATCCTCAAGCACCTGCTACTTCGTCATTTGCCTACGGGATGTTTGCTCATGCTCAGAGTGTCTACCTCGTAGCCCTTGGCATGATCTTTTGCATCTCGATGATTATGCTCCCGCTCTCTTTCATGGGAGTGGTTACCCTCATGCAGGCGGCAGTCTTCATCATGGTATGCAGCGTAATTGCTGTTATTGGCGGTTTGGCCATAGCTGTAGTGTATGGGCAGGGCGGCTCGCGTGTCTTTGCTCGAATGCAGTCTTCTGATAAGATCCCCACCGATGAAGACCGCTTTTGGAAGCTGGGTATTTTTTATGTGAACAAAGATGACCCGAGCCTCTTTTTACTTGAGCGTTTTGGTGTTGGGTGGACCTTCAATTTTGGACGACCTGCCGTATGGGTTATCATCGCCCTCTTTATTGTAATCACCGTAGGCTTTGTGGCTATCATTTCCCTGCTATCTTAGATAAGAGCTCCAGGCGAGGGTCATGCCAGTAAGCCCATGAAAGACCCAGTAAAGGCAGTAAAGGCAACGGGAAAAAGATAATTTGTCAATTGAAGGTTAAAATGTGGTAGACTATCACGGTTTGTTACACCGCGCTTAAGCGCTCGTCCTGCTTGGAAACCAGGACAACACTAAGGAGTATAACTATGAAAAAGGGAATCCACCCAGATTACGTTGAAGCCAACGTGCGCTGCTCTTGCGGCAATACGTTTACCACCCGCGCAACCAAACCAGAGCTGCGCGTGGAGCTGTGCAACACTTGTCATCCCTTCTATACCGGGCAACAGAAGTTTGTAGACACCGGTGGACGAGTCCAGCGCTTTGCAGACAAGTATGGCTCTGCCGCCTCTGCCATTTCTGAGCGCGAGGCTGCCAGGAAGGCTGAGAAGGCTGCCCTTACACAAGCAGCAGAGGCTGAGGTGCAAGCCGCACGCGAGCAAAGAGCTGCCAAAAAGGCCGAAAAGGCTGCGCGCTTTGCCGACAAAGCTTCTCGTGAACAAGAAAAGGCTGCCAAGGCTGCTGAAGCTGCTCCTGCCGAGGAAGCTCCTGCCGAGGAAGCTCCTGCCGAAGCTGCTCCTGCCGAGGAAGCTCCTGCCGAAGCACCTGAAGATGCCAGCAAAGAAGCTGCTGAGTAATCAACGCTCCAACAACCAAACCACGATGAGCAGGAATCTAGCGCTATGCTAAAGATGCGTCGATTAAGTCGTTGTTTTGGGCAACCAGCCTGTTTTCTCAAACAGAGAAGATACTGGCTCGTAGCCGGGAGACTACTGGCACGGGATTAACTGAGAGGATGCAGCATGCAAGTTTCGTTGCTCTATCATACGCAAGAACCAGAGCGTGCTGTAGCTATGGCAGCAAGACTTTGCTATGCACCTATAGGAGCCGCTGAGCTCCTCGAAACCATGAGTGATGACGAAGTGAGCAAGGTGCTCAGGGTCATCATGAAGTCAGGTCATTATTCTGCGCTTGAGCACGCCAGCTATACCTTTTCCGTTGACGGCGTAAGCAGAGCTTTGACTCATCAGCTTGTGCGTCATCGTATTGCAAGTTTCAATCAGCAAAGCCAGCGCTATGTAACACTTAGTGGCGAGCCAGAAGTGATAATTCCCCAGAGCATTAGTGAAGATACCAAGTTGGCAGCCATCTTCGATGCAGCGATAGACACTGCCTATAACGCTTATCAGACTCTGCTTGATGCAGGGGTACCTGCTGAGGACGCTCGCTATATTCTCCCCAATGCCTGCGCCACTAAGATAGTGGTAACTATGAATGTGAGAGAGTTGCAGCATTTCTTGGAGCTTCGCTGCTGCAAAAGGGCTCAGTGGGAGATTCAGGATTTAGGAAACAAGATGTTGGGTCTCGTTGAACCAACCGCACCATACATCTTTATGGACAGTGGCGCACCCTGCAGGCGTGGTGCATGCCCCGAAGGCACTATGTGCTGCGGAAGTCCCTTTGAAAGGATTGAACGCTCTTGAGCGATAGCATCCATAGTAAAGAAAAGCTTGCTGCTGCCTATGACGAGGTGGGCAAAGTGCGCCGCACCCACGTAGGTGGACAGGCTCTCATTGAGGGCATCATGATGCGCGGACGCTATAACTGGGCCTTGGCGGTACGCAAGCCCAACGGCTCCATCCATGTTGAAGAGCACGATCTGGTAAGTGGAAGAGATAAAAACTCCTGGATGTATAAGCCGGTAGTACGCGGCTGTACCTCTTTGGTTGAGTCATTGGCGTTAGGCTACAAGGCGCTTGAGATAGCCGCAAACCATGCTTTTGATGACCTTGAAGAAGAGGAGAGACTCAGAATTGAGAATGAAGAATCCGGGGAGTTAGAAATTGCGGGCACCCAAGCTCTCGTCATCGGAAAAGACTCTGCTGAGGAGGAGGCCTCTGCTTTAAGAGCAGCTTCCATTGAAGAAGATGCTCCAGTTGCCAACGGTGCCCCCCTCAACGCCGATGCCCCTGTTGACCAAAGTGCCGCACTTGCGGAGGATGCCGTTGTTGCCCAAGCCGTGCAATACGTTAAGGAAGCACAAAAGGCAAGTGCAACAGACGCAATAGACGCATTAGACGCAACAGAGACAATAGGCAAAATAGAAGAGGTAGGCGTAACTGACACAACAGAAAAGGCAAGCGTAAATGAAAAGGCAAGCGCAAAAGAAAAGGTCAACGCAACGGTAGATGAGGGCTCGGGCGCACTGCCAAAGTCGCTCATGACGGGTGCTATGATTCTTGGCCTCCTTTTAGGGGTCGTAATCTTTATTGTTGTGCCTGCCATTCTTACCAACTTGATAGTGGGTGATTACGCCGAAGACACCCTTCTTTGGAATATCGTAGATGGTGTGTTAAGGGTGGTCATCTTCATAGGATATATCTTCCTCATTGGTCGCATGTCCGACATCAAGCGTATGTTTGGGTACCATGGCGCAGAGCACCGAGCTATTCATTGTTATGAACGAGGCCAAGAGCTCACGGTGAAAAACGCCCAAAACCTTCCGAGTCTTCATGTGAGATGCGGCACTGCGTTCATGCTCACCACCATGATTATTGCCATTTTTGTTTTTACAGTCGTGCCTATACAGTTGCTTCTTGCTGCTTTGGGGGTAGAAAATGATATTCTGAGGCTCATCATAGTCATACTCAGCCGCATCCTACTGCTTCCTCCCATAGCGGGGCTTTCTTATGAGGTTACGGTTAAGTGGGCTGGTAACCGCCCAGACAACCCTCTGGTCAAGATCGTACTTTGGCCGGGTTTACAGTTACAACGTCTTACCACCAACCCACCCGATGATGGCATGGTGGAGTGCGCTATTGCTGCCATGAAACTGGTGTTAGCGCGCGAGCAGGCGGAGGCTCAGAAAGCGTCATCATGACTACCAATGAAAACACCCTCCATAATCCAAACGCCTATCTCACTACGGGCGTCAACAAGCGTAAGGCAAATATTTTTTGGTGGCTTTTTGTCAGCATGTCGCGCGGCCTTGCTGCCTTTATTGCGATCTACTCGATGCTCTCGCTTGGGGCTTCCCTCATTGGCAATGTCTACAATCAAAACGCCTGGTGGATAGACTTTAGCGTCTTGCCCCCTGTGTTCTTTTTGGTGGTACAGCCGCTCCTTACCCTTACCCTTGGTTTATTTGCGCTTAACGTTCCCCGCAGTGTTTTTTCACGAATAATGACAGCACTTCCTATTTTTGCAGGACTATTTACTGCCATCATCAATACTATTGAAGTGTATACCGTGGCCCAGTCGGGAAGCATTACCTTGGGCTTTCCCCTGCCCTTTTCTTTCTTTGTGAGCGTGGGCCTCTTTTGTATTCTCTTAAGTGTTCTTTTAGGACACACCTATCTGGGTAGTCTCAGGTCAAGAAAGACCAGAAGACCGCTCAGTGTTTTGTTGATACTCTTTTCGTTTGCCTTGACTATGGTGCTCTTTCCTGTGGGTCAAATGTTTTGCTTTGGCACAACTGACTACCGTGTAAAGGTTGATGCAGCAGTGGTATTTGGTGCTCAGGTGTTTCCGGGCGGATGGCCTTCTGCAGTTTTGCAAGATCGCCTGGATACGGCCATAGAGTTTTACGAAGAGGGCAATACACCCCTGCTGGTTATGAGCGGCGGCATTGATGTCGAGGGCACTAATGAGGCTCAGGCCATGCGAGACTATGCCATTGAGCGAGGTATTCCTCCGCAAAGCATCATCATGGATGAATATGGAGATACCACTAAAGACACAGCAAGAAATACCGTGGCATCTTTGCAGGCAGCTGGCATAACCAAGGTGGCAACGGTCAGTAACTTTTATCACCTTGCTCGCATTAAGATGCTCTATTTGGCAGAGGGTATGGACGTGGTTACTGTGCCGAGTCAACCAAATAAAGACCCGCGGTTTCCCCTTTTTAATATAGTGCGCGAGATACCTGGCTGGTGGTACTACTGGCTGCAAAATCTGGTAGAATAGCGTAAATAGAGCCCACGATGCTTGGCCTTTTGTTGAGCATCGCAATGCAGCAAAGAGGGAAGATTCGATGGCAAAGATGCGCTTCAAGTAAGCTGCGTTTGTTACATCGAGACTGCCCTGGAAACACCGGAGGGCACAGTTGAGTACTCAGAATTCAAAACGTAATACCAGTAGGCCTGCGCAAAGTCGAAGTAAAAAGAGTGGCACGGCTGCTGCCAAGGCAAAGAGTGGCGGTGCTCAGGCGGCACCAGAAGCAGAGCAGAGACCTTTGCTGGGGCAGCGTGCAATAAATGACCTGATAGGACTGGGCATTGCCATTGTGTCTGTGGCGCTCATGGTCATCATCTTCTTTCCCTCAAATGCTATTGGCGCTACGTTAATCTCCGAGGGGCTTCGCATGATCTTTGGGGCAGGTGCCATGCTCTTGCCCTTTATACTGCTTGCTTGGGCTGTTACCTTTTTTCTTAAACGACGTCTTGCCTACGCGCCCATCCGCTTGGCTATTGGTCTTGCAACCATCTTCCTTGCCATCATAGCGGTGTTTGCTGTTGCGGTTCCGGGAGCGGCAGATAACCCCGGCAAGGTCTTTGAAACGGCAATGCTCACGAGTGGTGGCGGATATGTTGGCGGTGCACTTGCCTGGGTGTTGCTCTCCTTAATTGGTCAACTTGCTACCATCATTATCCTTATTGGCTTGGTGGTTGCTGGCTTGGTGTTTATTGGACTTTCTCTTACCGGCTTGGCAGAGTGGATCATCCGGACTATCAAAAACAGAGGTAGGCATGCAGATGACATCCCTTTGCCTGGAAGCAATCTGGTGAGGGGAGCGCCAGCTGCACCCTCCAGCGGCAGCGCCTATCAAATGGGCCCCGATCCTCATGGTAAGACAAAGGGGGGGAGCAGACTGTTGTCTGGGCGCGATAAGCAGTATGCGCATACCGAGCTTTTAGGCGCAGCTCAGCTGGATCGTACGGTATATCGTTCAAGTAAAGAGCTCGACAGCAAGAATTCGACCTCTGGATCTGATCTATTGGGCTCGGCGCGACGCCGACTTGCCCAAGGTGCCAGCTGGAGCGATAGCGACCACAGAGCCAAGACCGTGTTGGTTAATCGAGAGGGGAGTGCTGGGCAGGATGAATCGTCACATTCTGAGACCGCAGTGCTTGACAGGAGCGATGCACCCAGCAGCGACCTGTTGGAAACCAAGATTATACCTGGTGGCACTGAGAAGAAAAAAGCTAAAAAGGCTTCCTCCTCTAAGGACGACAATCGCCTTTCTGGCGCAAGTGTGGCCTATAAGCTGCCGAGCATGAAGTTGCTGCGTATTTCGCGCGATAAGGCCCACACCAAGGCGGGCGCCTCAGAATTGCGCTCAACAGCCAATCAGCTTCAAGACACACTTGAAGAGTTCAGGGTAGACGGAGAGGTAGTAGGCTGGATAGCGGGCCCCACGGTAACCCTGTTTAAAATTAGTCTCGGAGAAGGCGTACGGCTCAATCGTATCACGGCGCTGCAAAGCGACATACAGCTTGCCTTGGCCGCTGAGGCAATTCGCATCGTAGCGCCCATCCCGGGCACCTCGCTCGTGGGCATAGAGATTCCCAATGCTGCGCGCAACGAAGTACTACTTGGCGACGTATTAGACTCTGCCAGAGAGAGTACCCTTGCCCTGGCAATAGGAAAAGACGTAGAAGGAGCGGCTATAGTTGCCGACCTGGCCTCCATGCCACATTTGCTTATCGGCGGAACCACTGGGTCGGGTAAATCGGTGGCAGTCAACTCGATAATCATGTCGCTCCTCATGCGCACCACGCCCGAAGAAGTGCGCTTAATAATGATTGACCCCAAACGGGTCGAATTGACCTTATATAATGGCACCCCTCATTTATATGTACCAGTTGTGACCGACGCTGCGCAGGCAGCCAGTGCTCTTGCCTGGTGCGTTGCCGAAATGGAAAGACGCCTCAAGCTCTTTGAAAAGCACGCGGTTAAGAACATCAAACAGTTTAACTCGCGTGTTGCAGCTCATCTTGAGGAGCTTGAAAAGGATAAAACCAAGGCGCCAGGTAATACGGGCGGTTCTAGCGAGCATGGCTCAACAGGCACAGGAGCTTTAGAAGCATCAGAAGCAGCAGTTTCTGATGGTGCCACTCTTGAGGATCAAGCCGCAGGCGGTGAGGTTGATGTAACGGTTGAGCAAGAGAACCTTCGTGCAACTCTGCCGTATATCGTAATAGTGATAGATGAACTAGCAGATTTAATGATGCTGAATGGCAAAGAGGTCGAAACTGCCATCAGTCGCCTTGCGCAACTGGCACGTGCAGCCGGTCTTCATCTTATTGTTGCCACCCAACGTCCTTCTACCAATGTCATCACTGGCCTTATCAAGGCAAACATCGTCAATCGTATAGCCTTTACGGTAGCCTCTGGAATAGATTCGCGTGTGATTTTGGATTGCCCAGGAGCCGAGGATCTCATTGGCCTGGGCGACATGCTCTTTTCGCGCCCCGAATACTCCAAGCCTGTGCGCATTCAAGGTTGCCTGGTGAGCGAGCCAGAGATAGAGACCGTCGTAGAATACTGGCGCGGCCAGGGCGCTACCGATTATCATGAGGAGATTCTTTTGGCTGCGCCGGGAAGCTCTTCGACTTCTGGTAGCTTTGGGGATGACTCTCTAGAGGATGACCCACTGCTTTGGGACGCGGCAGAAATTGTAGTTTCCTCCCAGCTTGGCTCTACCTCCACTTTGCAGCGCAGACTCAAAGTGGGCTATGCGCGAGCCGGAAGAATTATGGATATGCTAGAAATGAAGGGGGTCGTTGGACCTCCAAACGGCTCCAAGCCACGCGAAGTGCTGCTTGATGATGTTCTCGACCTGGAAACCCTGCGCGCCTTTGGGTAGCGGATTAGTGCAGTAGCAAACTCACAGTGTCAATTCATTTATTCTTCGTTCTTAATTCTTCACTTTATTTGGCAATATGCTACACTTTGCAGGAACATTATGTAGGGCGGAAACTGTCCTCAGTATTCGCATGGCATGGAGGCTCAGTTGGCTGAAGCAACCTTTGGCGATCGCTTAATGGAGGCAAGACGAATAAAGGGTGAGACCATCGAAGAGGTGTCTAGCCAGTTGCGAATTCGCCCCTCCATTATTCTCGCTATGGAAACCTGCAATTACTCACATATGCCTCATAAAGGCTATGCTCGCAATATGGTTTCTTCCTATGCCCGTTACCTGGGACTAGACTCTACCCGAATAACCGAGCAGTTCCTAAAAGAGTTTCGCCGCTGGGAAACTACGAGCAGGCAGCCAAACAGTAACAACTCAAACACACTCAACCTTGTCTCTCGCCGTGGCTCAGACATAGACGAGCCGATTTTGGATTCTGATCGCAAGGCAAACGGAAGAGAAGTCATTACTGCTGCCAAGCGTAACAAGTACAGAAGCACAGTTTTTGGAAAAGATACCACTAAAGAGACCGACGAGGCGTTTCGTAGACAGCTTCGTCAAAATAAAGATGACCAAAGCGCAAGGGTGAGCATGGCCTCCAAAAGGGCTCCCTCAAAGAGGCCGGTCAGCGAAGCCTCTGCGTACTCCTCTAAAAAACTGCGTCCGAATGAGTATGTGGGCAAACCTCCTCGCCAGACGATGGGCTCCAGCGTTTCAAAAAGCTTGTCTAACCGGCCAATGATCGTAATTATTGGCCTCGTGGCACTTTTTGTGGGCATTCTGATTTTTTGGGCCATTCTTGCCAGCAACTGCTCAAATGCCGGGGCTGCGCATGTGCCGGTTACGGGTGTTACCGCAGAGGATGATGGCTTGAGCGAAGATCAGGCAAGTGCAAGTCTAGAAGACTTGGAAAATCGAACAGCAGAAGACAATCGCTATGGTGCCTTTGAGCTGCTCATTGAGGTTGCCGGCGGCCCATCTTGGCTGCAAATTGATATTGACGGCTCGACACCACATGCAGAAGTCATGGAAGCACCTTGGACAGGAAGCTTTGTGGTTTCTACTTCTGCCAGCATTGAGGCGGGAGCTCCGGGCAATGTTAAGATTTATAGAAATGGTGTCGAAATCCCCATTCCTATAGTTAATGGCCTTGGTGTGTTGGATATGGAGGTTGAACAAAGACCGATAGTCCAAAACGTTCAAGATGGAGGCTCAACAGATGCAACAGGTGCAGCAGATGGGGCAGATGCAGCGGATGCAACAGACTAATGCTTCATTGAGCCCTGCTTTGCAGTTGGGTACCGCCTGAGTACTGCTTCATTGGTCTGCACCGACTCGAGTGGCGTGTGGACTGGCAAAATCAAGCAAGTAAGGATATATTAACTATCAAACAAGGTAACACGGAGTTAGAGCATGGCCAGAAAGGTGAATTATGGCAGCAAAAGACAGCAGTTTTGACGTAGTCTCAGAAGTGGATATGCAAGAGATTGACAATGCATGGCAGCAGACAAAAAAGGAGCTGATACAGCGCTATGACCTCAAAGACTGTGGTGCCAAGCTCGAGCTTGACAAGTCTACTGGTGTATTTACTCTTACGGCACCCAGCGAGTTTGTTGCTTCTCAGGTGCAAGATGTACTTAACACCAAGCTGGTGCGCAGGAATATTGACCTCAAGGCGCTCAGCTGGGGTGATCCCCAGGGCGCGTCTGGCATGACAATCAGAATTCTTGGGAAGATCGTCTCGGGCATCGATAAAGAGATTGCAGGGCAGATCAACAAAGATATCAGAGCGCTTAAACTCAAAAACGTCAAAGTGGCCATTGAGGGCGAAAAGCTGCGCCTTTCTTGTCCAAGCAAGGATGCTTTACAAGATGTAATAGCCTTCCTGAAAGAAAAAGACTACGGCCTGCCGTTGCAGTATCGCAACTATCGGTAGTAGTTAAGGGTCAAGCTTTGACACAAGATAACACTCAAAAGTTGGACAGGGCAGCCGTTGCTATTCTAACGCTCGGCTGCGCCAAGAATGAGGTGGATAGTCGTTCCATGCATGGCCGGCTCGAGCAGGCAGGCTTCCGAGTAATCGAGCACACAGAGCAGGCCGACTATGTCATTCTCAATACCTGCGCTTTTATTGAAGCAGCAACTGAGGAGTCTCTCGATACCATTTTGGAGCTGTGTGCGCTTGAACAAATTAAGAGTGGATGCGCTCGGCTCATCGTAGCTGGTTGTCTGCCCTCGCGCTACAGAGAGGAGCTGGCTATTGAGCTGCCAGAGGTAGCCGCCTTTGTTCCTGTTGCCCAAGAAGAAGAGATAGTCCATGTGCTCAAGGCACTCGATGCTGGCAGCACAAGGCGACTCGGCGATGCCACCCCTGTCTCTACAGAGTCAGGGGTGGCATCGCCTGCCAAAGCCTTCGCAAAAACTCCAGCCTGGGCTTACGTAAAGATTTCTGATGGATGCTCTCGGCACTGTTCTTATTGCACGATACCCTCTATCAGGGGACCCTACCATGACTATCACTATACAGATATCGACAGGGAGATCGGTGCCCTTACGGCTCAAGGAGTGCGCGAGATTATTCTTGTTGGTCAAGATACTGGTCTTTGGGGCAGCAGTATTGGGTTTGGTGGCAAAACTGATAATGCAGACGAAACCCTTCCGTTACATCAACCGCAAAATCTTGCAGAGTTGCTTGATGCCCTGGCACAAAGCTATCCAAACACCTGGTTTAGGGTCATGTACCTACAGCCGGAAGGGATAAGCGACGAGCTCCTCAAGGTTATGGAATCGCACAGCAATATTGCTCGGTATTTGGACATCCCCTTACAGCATGCAAGCGCAAAGATTCTTGCTTCTATGAACCGCAGCGGCTCAAGCGAGGAGTATTTAGCGTTGATTCATCGCGCTCGTAGTTTTTTGCCGGACGCCATCTTGCGTACCACGGTTATAGTAGGCTACCCAGGCGAAACCCAAGAAGACTTTGACGAGCTTTGCAACTTTGTTAGGAAAGCGCGCTTTGATTACGTGGGAATCTTTGCCTATTCTTGTGAGGAAGGCACGATAGCTGCTGGTCTTCCACATCAAGTAGAGAGCACAGTTGCCTCCTTGCGTCTTCAAATCTTACGAGATATTGCTGATGACATTGGTTTTGAGTTGGTAGAGCAAAAGATAGGCAAGGAGTCAGAGGTGCTCATCTGTGGACAAGAAGAGGGTGCTGTCTTTGGTCGCACCAAGGAGCAAGCGCCAGATGTAGATGGTGTAATCTATATTGAAGATCCCTTGTCATTTGTAAGTGCAGCTATGCCTCAAACGCAATTATCTCCTGGTCATGTTATTCATGCACGTTTAGCAGACTGTGTCTTGTATGATCTCTTTGCAGTAGCTATAGAGAAGGCGCGATAACCTATGGTAAACCACAGCTATCAACACATACTTACTCCGGCAAACGTTGTTACGACTATTCGTATAGCCCTCATACCTATCTTTGTTGTTGTGATACTGGCACCATGGCCCAGCTGGATTCCTGACTCAACCATGAGAGATCTATTCGAGTTCTTGAAGCCCTGGCTGGCAGCAGGGGTTTTTGCTCTGTTGGCATTAACCGACAGCGTTGACGGGTACCTTGCTCGATCACGCAATCAGGTAACCACCCTGGGCAAGTTCCTTGACCCTTTGGCAGATAAAATTCTCATTGCCGCAGCGCTTTTGGTGTTGATTGAGCTCAACGAGCTTCCTGCCTGGGTTGTATTGGTCATCATCACTCGAGAGTTTTTGGTTAGCGGACTCAGGATGGTGGTTTCTGCCGAAGGGCATGTGATTGCGGCGAGTATATTGGGCAAAATCAAAACAGTTGTCCAAGTCATTGCCATTATCCTCTTTATCATTAAGAGCAATCCTGAGTTGCCAGTAGACATGGGAAGCTACTATCCTTGGCTCTATATCTTTTCTTGGGCAGTCATGGTGGTTGCGCTTCTTCTCACACTGTTTTCTATGGCAGACTATTTTTACCAGGCGAGTAAGGTTTTGGGATTGCCCTTCAACAGGGGTAGCAAGATTACACCTGCCAAAAGAGATAGTGTTTCGCTTGCTGAAGCGGTGGTCAGCAAAGCATTGCTGCAAAATAAACGCCTGGGCCTTGCTGAGTCATGCACGGGCGGACTGATTGCAAAGAGGATTACGGATGTTCCCGGCTCTTCTGAGGTGTTTTACGGCAGCCTGATAGCCTATTCAGACGAGGTTAAAACCAGCTGCTTGCAGGTCGGGGCAGCCACCCTGGTGCAAAGAGGAGCAGTGAGCAAAGAAACAGCTGAGGAGATGGCAGAAGGTGCTCTCAGCGCTTTGGATGTTGATCTTACGGTGAGCACCACAGGGATAGCAGGGCCAGGCGGAGGAAGCAAGGAAAAGCCAGTTGGAACTGTGTGGATAGCGTTGGCTTTTAAAAATGCTAACGATAATAGCAAAATAGAGAGCCACGCCCGCTGCCATCACTTTGAGGGAGATCGCGATGGCATACGCAAGCAGGCAACCCTTGAAGCACTTGCCATGATAGATGAGCAGTTAGAAAAGTACGCTAATGCCTCCTTGCAGAGCCTGGAGCCAGCATAGGCAGAGGAATGAGCACTACTCTACTCCTCTTCTGAGCACACCTCTTTCTTTGTAGCCACTTCTGTCGTGAGCTCATCAGAAGAGAGGCCCAAGGCTTGACGAGTAAGCTGTTCTATCTCATTACGCAGGGCAGGGTTTTCGCGCAAGAACTCTTTGACTGCTTCTCTGCCCTGACCCAGGCGTTGATCGCCATAGGTATACCATGCGCCCGAGCGCTTGGCCAGTCCGGTTTCAACTGCCATGTCGAGGATGCACCCCTCCTTGGAGGCTCCCTCGCCAAAAATCAAATCAAACTCAGCCTGACGAAAGGGAGGTGCTACCTTGTTCTTGACCACCTTGGCCTTTGTACGGTTGCCAAGGATGTCAGCACCCTTCTTTATTGCCTCGCCCTTGCGAACTTCAATACGAATTGACGAGAAGAATTTGAGAGCGCGTCCTCCCGTTGTGACCTCTGGATTACCGTAGGAGATGCCAATTTTTTCTCGCAGCTGGTTGATGAAGATGCAGGTAGTATTTGACTTGGAAAGAGAGCCGGCCAGCTTGCGAAGCGCCTGACTCATCAAGCGAGCCTGTAGACCTACCGTTACATCTCCTATCTCTCCTTCAATCTCGGCACGTGGAACCAAGGCAGCCACCGAGTCTATGACGATACAGTCAATAGCGTTTGAGCGCACCAACATGTCACAAATCTCCAAAGCCTGCTCGCCGGTGTCTGGCTGCGAAACCAGCACCTCGTCAATATCTACACCAAGGCGTGCTGCGTAAGTGGGATCCAGTGCATGCTCTGCATCCACAAAGGCAACAATTCCTCCCAGAGCCTGTGCCTCTGCAATTATTTGTAGAGCCAGCGTGGTTTTACCACTGGACTCAGGGCCAAAGATCTCGATGATGCGGCCACGAGGAACTCCCCCGATGCCAAGCGCAGCGTCTAGTGCCAGGATGCCCGTAGGGATGACTCCCAGCCCAAGCCTAGGTCCGCCCTCGCCAAAGCGCATGATTGAACCTTTACCAAACTTCTTTTCGATTTCTCCCGTTGTGAGTTGTAATGCTTCGATCTTTGATTGATCCATATCTGCTCCATTCAGTGTTCGATTGCTCATAATACTATACGAACGCATGTTCGCAGTCAAGAG
>WQXH01000043.1 GCA_009784945.1 Coriobacteriia bacterium
AGACCGCGGCAAAGAAGACGAACATGACGAGACCTTTTGGAATCAGTTTCTTCAAGAAGTCATGGGGATAGACCGCGTCCACCACATCATTGATTACCAGAAAAAAGTGAAGATAGGCAATTCTTGGAAGCGCATTGATGCTTATATACCAAGCTCCAGGGTGCTGATTGAGCAGAAATCAAAAGGCATCGACTTAACCAAAAAGGCAAAGCAATCCGACGGTGACGAGCTTTCGCCCTTTGAGCAGGCTATGCGCTATGCGGGATATCTTCCAACAAGTGAACAACCCAACTTCATCATCACCTCGAACTTCCAAGAGTTTCGTATCTACGATCGCGATAAAGACCCTTCAGGTGAAGAGCCCGTTGTTATTGGGCTCGATGAGCTACCGCAGCAGCTACAGGTATTTAACTTCATCGTTGATCCTGTTAATCGTAATATCGCGCGACAAAAGCAGCTGAACCTAGAGGCAGCCAAGCTCATTGGAGAGGTCTATGAGCGCATAAGTAAGCAGTATCATGACCCGGATGCCTCAAGACACGATTTGGCAGTACTCATGGTGCGCGTCTTATTTTGCCTCTATGCTGAGGACAGTGGCCTCTTCGAAGAAGGACTCTTCTATCATTACCTCAGAGAAATCCCCGCAGGTGAGGGTGTGTTTAGAGACGCACTCATCAAGCTCTTCAAAGTGCTCAATACACCAGAAGCCGAGCGCGACGCCTATCTTGGTGAGACACTCTCACAGTTCCCCTATGTCAACGGCGGTCTGTTTGCTGACGAAATCGAAATCCCCATTTTTACCAATGACATTAAGTACCAGATGCTACAAAAAGCAGGCTATGAGTTCAACTGGTCTGAAATCTCTCCCGTCATTTTTGGCTCCATCTTCGAGAGCATCCTCTCGGGTGACGAGCGACGTGCTGGCGGTATGCACTACACCAGCGTCGAGAATATCCACAAGGTCATTGACCCCTTGTTCCTTGATGACTTACGTCTTGAGTTCCAGAAAGCTGGAAACAGTAAGACCAAGCTCCGCGAGCTGCAAGACAAGATTTCCTCACTCAGCTTCTTGGATCCAGCCTGCGGAAGTGGCAATTTCCTCACACAGACCTATCTTGAGCTTCGCTCTCTAGAAAATGAAATACTTGCCCGCCTTATGGGAGAGCAGATGGCAATGGAGTTTCAAGAAGAGGGCTTTCCCAGCTTTGTTAAGGTTAACGTTGGCCAGTTCTACGGCATCGAGATTAACGACTTTGCCGTGTCGGTTGCTAACACCGCCCTCTGGATTGCCGACCATCAGGCAAACCAACTAACTGCCAAACTGATCGATCGTCCCGTAGTGAACCTCCCCCTCAAAGACTACAGGCACATAGTCTGTGCCAACGCGCTGCGTTTTGACTGGAACGAAGTGCTTCCAGCTGAACGGTGCAGCTACATCATGGGCAATCCGCCGTTTATCGGCTCGTCAAATCTTAACGAAGAGCAAAAGGAGGAACGCGTCAGCATTTTTGGAAAAGATGCGGGTGTGTTGGACTATGTAGCTTGCTGGTACAGAAAATCTGCTGATTACATTAAGGACACTACGATTGCCTGCGCGTTTGTATCAACGAATTCAATATGCCAGGGGCAACAAGTCGCACCGCTATGGCGACCGCTATTGAATGATGGCATTGAAATAGTTTTCGCGCACCGCACTTTCAATTGGAGCAGTGAAGCGGCAGATAAGGCACAGGTTCACGTAGTAATTGTAGGCTTCTCAAATGCTCAACAACAACGAAAGCTGATTTTTGACAAGAGCGGGGTAAGTGAGGCCTCTCATATTAATGCTTACTTAGCAGAAGCGCCAAGCTCCTTTATTGATCGGCGAGCGAAGCCAATTTGCGCAGTACCAGAAATGATCGCGGGCGGAAAACCTACTGACGGAGGAAATCTAGTTCTTAGCCCAGAGGAAATGACAAGCCTATTATCGAAGTATCCGTCCCTAAGCATGTGGGTTAAACCTTTCTCAATGGGCGCTGAGTTCATAAATGGCAAAGAGCGCCACTGCCTCTGGTTTGTTGGCATTTCACCCAAGGAGTTAAGAGAATTGCCCTTCGAGGTTAAGGAGAGAATCGCAGCTGTAAAAGCAATGAGACTTGCTAGCAGCAAGGAAGCAACACAAAAGAAAGCAGAAACACCTTGGTTATTTGACGAAGTGAAACTGCCAGACTACGGAGCCTATATTGCGTTACCCGCTGTTTCTTCAGAGCGTAGAGTATATATCCCAATAGGGTTCGTCAATAATGGAATGATTCCAGGAAACAAGCTTTTTTATTTGCCTCATGGAGGTCTATATGAATTTGGCATCATCACCTCTTTATTTCACAACGCTTGGATGCGAGTTGTTGGCGGTCGCCTAAAAAGTGATTACAACTACTCAAACACAATCGTATATAACAATTTTGTGTGGCCTGATGTGTCAGTCGAAAGCAGGTCAACGATTGAGAGTTGCGCTCAAGGTGTTCTAGATGCGCGCGCCAATCATCATGACAACTCATTAGCTGACTTATATGATCCTGATTACATGCCCCCCGACCTCCTCAAAGCCCACAAAGCCCTTGACAAAGCCGTCGAACAAGCCTACGGCGTAAACTTCAATGGCGACGAAGAAAAAATCGTCGCCCACCTCTTTAGGCAATACACCGAAAAGACAAAAGGAGAATAAATGCCTATCCCATTACAGAGTGAAATGTTTAGACTCGTGCTTGATCAGTATTCTAATGAAAAAGAATACAGTAGAAGAGAGATGAAAGATAAGATGCTACCCACTCTGATTCTTACTGATGATGAAAAGAAGCACAAAACGAGCAGTGGAGTGCCAGTCTATGAAAGCCGCGTTGGGTGGGCGGTAACACATTTACATAAGGCTGCTTATCTTCAAAGAGTTCAACGCGGCACTTATAAAATCACTGAGGAGGGAAAAACGGCTCTTGCCAACTATCCAAGATATGACGAGTTCTACAAAGCTATGTATCGCAACGAGGAATGGATGTCTCTGCAAGACGAAGTCTCCGAAGACCCAGAAAGCGTTCAGGACATCAGTCCAGACGAAATGATTTCAATAGGCGAGAGCAAGCTGCGCCAACAACTCGCAAGTGACCTTATGGATGCAATTATGGAAATCCCAGGCAGAGAGGGAGATATATTTTTTGAGAAAGTCGTAACTGATTTGCTTGTGCACATGGGGTATGGCAAAGGAATATCCGCACGCAGACTTAGTTCTTATTGATGGCGCAAAACTCACCAGCCTAATGATCGACTATGATCTTGGCGTTACTACTGACAAGGAAATAAAGGTAAAGCGTATGGACACAGATTACTTCAATCGTGATGAATAACTCACAACACAGATTTCTAGATGGATGGTTTAGACAACAAGCCGCCCTTGAGCACAGCAATTAAATACTCCTTGAAACGTTTAACCAGTTACTTGGAGTCCTCATCTATATCGATAGCCAATTGGCCGCCATTTAATACACTGGTGTCGTAAGCGTTCATTGTAATAACTTTAGTTGCGAGGTCGCCATTTTCATTCAACCTGCGTGTGTATTTTGCCAAAGTAGAGCTATCATCTGTGGCGATATAATCTATTGCATTGTTCGAGCATTGAGCCAAAAGCTTAATGTCATCCTTGGCTTCCATACGCGAGTCGACAGCCTCTCTACTGCTGCTAGATAACAACTTCGCAAAATTGCCTGCTGTAATACCATCAGGTACGGTCATAGTAAGTGAGATAAAATTTCCCGTATTTAAAATGTCTTCAATAGAGTCTTTCTGCGAGTACTCGCTAATTGCAATCACTGACAAATACATGTCAATTTTGTTCTCAATGAAATACATATAATACTTCTTTGCATTGTCGTGATTGGTGCGAGAGTTGTCGAACAGTGTAATCAAAAAACTAGTATCAAGAAGCACTGACCTTTTAGGTTGTTTAGGCATAATTGCCTCTAGCTTCTTCGACCCAGGAAACGATATCAGAAACATCTGCCCATACTGACTTCACCTTTGCCGAGAGTTTTTGATATTCGGCTTCATCAAAATGTGGCGCATACTTCTCAAAAGAAACCAACGTTTCTTTGCGATACTCTTTTGTGCGAAGATTTTGCTCCGCTTTAACGCGAACTAGCTGTTCTTTGTAAAGACGGTTTTCCGAGTCATCGGCTAGTAGACCTGCATCGGCATCTAGCTTAACAGTGCTACCATTTTCTAAAGTTAAGTGTACATTGGACTTTGTTTTGCCGCCGATGTCAAAAACTTTACCATAGATATATGTTTCGGTTTGCACCCACTGATCTTCGAGAGTCTTCCTGTAATCCGACTTATTGCTAATAACAATGCTTTTTCCATCTATTCTCTTCCTGTCAGAAGTATCTGAAATGGTGTATGTTCTGTTTGGATTGCTTCTTGCCTTATCTTGTAGTTCGGCAATGACCTTAGCGCGATTACTATCTATTTCGTCGAGGTTTCCAGATGTATTAATACTCTCAAAATCAGTGATTGCAGGCATGATGACTGGAGAAGGCCGCACAGCAATAGCGAGCGAGCCCTCTTCTATAACTACTCGTACTTCGCTCAAATCAATATAAGTGCTACCTTTTATAAATCTCGATACGGCTTCCGTAAACTCGGAAATAAGTGGTAAGGACAAATTTCCTAAGTTTATCTGGGTTTCCTGCACCGTGTCCTTGATAGAGAAGTAGAGTTCTTTTGTGTTAGCAATGTCGTCCATATCTTCATCCTTAGTTGTTCAAAGTGCTACGTTATCTATACTACTATGTCTCAAATCTTTTGTCATTTGTCATTCTCCCATTATGTCATTTACCCATTAGTGCAATGCTCCGACCTCTGCTGACGCAGATTTGCGCGAGGAGATAGAGTGCGTACCAAGAATTGCCTGACAGAGCTTCTAGTTGTTATTTATAGGGCAGCGTACAGGCTGTTCGCTCAGTCAAACCGAAACTTACTAGGATATCGGGCACTATATCGTTGAGTATGAGCAGGGTGGAAACAAAAGAGCTGTGTATGGAAAAGGGCATTGGCCAAACTGTCGGAAGTTTTAACGTTAAGATATGGCAGAGGGTTCAGCCGCTCGAGCTTAAGCTATTTCGCAAGGTTAATAAGGTGTGCCCAATTTGTGAGAAGCTTTCTCACAAATTGACCTGGTCGCATTATTGCGAGCTATCCAAGTTTGGTGTCGATGCGAAATATCAAAGTATTAATCGACCCTCGTTATCGAGAAAGTCAGATCGAGAAAGTCAGATCGAGAAAGTCAGATTCTACGAGAATTCTAAGGCGCTATAATAGAAACAACTAGCCATCTGCGCCATTCGGGATGGCTTTACTTATATCACAGTCAGGAGGCTTAGATGGGCGAAACACATAGAGCTGAAGAAGTTGTTTTTGGTGGGGAGCTAGAACGTCTAGACCAAGTTCTGATTGACGAGGCCGCTCTATATGAGCAAGTAGTGGCCATAATAGAGAATCGTAAATACCGTGCTGGCTCTTACGCCAATCGTGAGATTACTCTGATGTTTGGGAAGTCGGTCAATACACCGAATCAGCTCTACTCGATAACAAGCGTGCTGAGTATGGTAAGCAGATTGTGTCGACGCTGTCGACACAATTGGTTGCACGTTATGGCAGTAGCTTTGAAGTACGAAATCTCAGACGGATGATGCAATTCTCACGAGAGTTTTCTGACAAGCAGATTGTGACGACGCTGTCGACACAATTGAGTTGGTCACACTTCATTGAATTACTGCCGGTGAAAAGTGATGGAGCACGCCTCTATTATGCTAGGGATGCAGCAGAGCAAAATTTGGGGGTCAGAGACTTGCGCAAGGCAATTGCCCGCAAAGCATACGAGCGGAAGGAGATAGCAAACTCACACTTATCTGAACTCTCTGCGGTTCCATTCAACGTTTTCAAGGATCCCTATCTACTTGACATCCTTGGGTTGAGAGAGAACTTTTTGGAAGCCGATTTAGAGAAAGCAGTGCTCACTGGTCTTGAGGCGTTCATTCTGGAATTTGGCCACGGTATTACGTTTGTCGCTCGGCAAAAGCGAATGATAATTGACGGCGAGGACATAGTCTTAGATTTGTTGCTCTACCATCGAGTATTAAAAAGGTTGGTGGCTGTTGAGCTGAAGATAGGCAAGTTTAAGGCTGAATATAAAGGCCAAATGGAGCTCTATCTAAAATGGCTCGACAAATTTGAACGTCAACCTGACGAAGAAGCTCCAATTGGCATAATACTTTGCGCAACTGCCAGTCGCGAGAAGATTGAATTATTAGAGATGGATAAAGCAGGCATAGCCGTTGCAGAGTACTGGACGCACCTGCCAGCAAAAGACATATTTGAGGCTAAGGTTACCGAGCTGCTAATTGAGGCTCAAGAGCGTCTGGAACGACGGAAGTTGATGCCGGTTGGCAAGCCGACTAAACAAATAGAGTTTTTCATCGAAGATACAGACTCGAAAGAATTCTGACTTTGCAGACACCTTGCGGTTGATGCAGAAAACGTTTCCTGTATGTACTGTTTATCCAAATCCTATAAGACCACGCGCCACTCTCTACGAGTGGACTGTATTCACGAGCATGCTTCCTTATCTCATTACAGATGTTGAAATAAGGACAGCTGCTTAGATACTTTTATTTCAACTTAAGTTGCCAACTTGAAATAAGGCGCTATAATTCAAATGTATTATTTCAAGCTTACGAAAGGTCATCGCCTATGCGCAACAGAGCAGGCACCTATACTACAAACCTTACAGGAGATGCAGCCTACCAATCATTTACGCCGACTCCATTGCCGCCAAGCCCCCCTCTTGCCTTAGATGATGAACTTATGGATGTGCTCGTAAAGGCACACAGGCAACTTGCCATTCTGGAAAACAGATCATCCTATATCCAGAGCTTTGATCAGTTTATATCGATGTATGTCCGCAAAGAAGCACTGATGTCTTCTCAGATTGAAGGAACGCAAGCAACTCTTGAAGATGTGCTTGATCCGCTAGTAGACAAAAATACAAACCAAGATGCTGCAGAGGTTATCAGCTATATCAAGGCAACCAAATTCGCAATTGGGCGACTGAACGAACTGCCGCTGTGCAATCGGCTCATTAAGGAAACTCATGAGGTGCTGATGACTAACACGCGTGGACAAGAAAAGACTCCTGGAGAGTTCCGCCATTCCCAAAATTGGATTGAGGGAATAGGAAGTACTCCCAAAAATGCTTTTTTTATCCCGCCATCACCAGAGGATATGATCTCTGCTCTATCCGATTTTGAGAAATACGTAAATGAAAGCAGCAGCCTTGATACCTTAATTCGCGCAGCTCTCATTCACTACCAGTTTGAAACCATTCACCCGTTCCTTGATGGAAATGGGCGTATCGGGAGACTGCTTATTACCCTCTTCTTGATCGAGCAGGCGATGCTTACCATGCCTGTGCTCGGAATCTCATATTTCTTGAAGAAAAACAAAGTTGAATACTATGACCGTTTGAGCGAAGTTCGCAGCAACGGAAACTATGAACAATGGGTGAAGTTTTTCTTGCGAGCAGTATACGAATCAGCGGAAGATGCGATTCTTGCCATTGAAAAACTATCTGCACTTCACGACCATAATGTTAAGCAGATTCATACTATGGGACGAGCCTCACAGTCAGCATTGCTTCTATTTTGCTACCTCGAGCAAAGCCCTATTATCGAGATATCGAAAACTGCAGATGCGTTGGGTGTATCTTTCAATACGATATCAAGCTCAGTGAACCGTCTTGTGGAAGCAGGTATTCTCACCCAAAACTCTGACAGACGCAGAGGCAGAACATTTTCATACACCGCCTACCTCGATATCCTGAAAGAGGGGACGGAGATTTAGACAAGCGGTTACCTGACCCCCAAAGCAGGTTAGCTATCGAGGCGATAAAGATCCCTACCTGTTTGACTTTATTGAAGACAGCGGTAGTCTTCTTGAGCCAGAGCTTGAAAACCAGCTCGTCGGGAATATGACGAAGCTTCTCCTTGAGCTTGGAACAAGCTTGTTGCTTAAGTTTGAGATTATATGTGTAAAGTCTATACGCTCCACAACGCAAGTCCTTAAATGCGTTTACCTGCGAAAACAGACTTTTCAATTATGCACCAAGTTGGTGCAAAAACAACCAGTCGTCATCGTGCTTGCACTTGACAACACTGGCTATAGTGCATATACTGTATATAGTGTATATGCTACCTAGGGAGAGTTATGAAGATAATTATCTCAAACCGTTCCGGAGTGCCTATTTACGAGCAGATAAAGGAGCAGGTCAAGGCTTCCATCTTTTCTGGAGAGTTGCTCGAAGACGAGATGCTTCCTTCAATCCGGCAGTTGGCACGCAGCCTAAAGATCAGCGTTATCACGACTGCCCGCGCATACAGCGATCTGGAGCAGGAAGGCTATATCGCAAGCGTGCAGGGCAAAGGCTGCTTCGTTTTGCCTCGCAATAAGGAGCTTGCGCGAGAGAACGCTCAGCACAAGATAGAAGAAGCGCTGCTTACTGCGATATCGCTCGCTAAGGCAGAGGGCATCACCAGGACAGAAGTAATCAAGCGTCTGGAGTTACTGTGGAAGGACAATCATGAGCAATGTACTTGAAGTGCGCAACCTGAAGAAGCACTACAACTCATTTGCCTTGCACGATATCAGCTTTGATGTGCCGAGAGGCTATATCATGGGTTTCATCGGCCCCAACGGCGCTGGAAAAACCACCACGATTAAGCTGATCTTGAGCATGGTTACGGCAGATAGCGGCACAGTCAAGTGTCCAAACAACGAACGCATCGGCGTGGTGCTGGATGCGCCGTTTTATGTTGACGAGTGGAGGGTCAGAGATGTCGAAAAGGCACTGGCGCCTTTCTATGCACAGTGGGACACCTTTGTCTACGCCAACTACCTGAGCCAGTTTGGGCTTGATGCCAACAAGAAGGTCAAGGAACTCTCTCGCGGTATGAAGATCAAGTTGCAGTTAGCCGTGGCGCTTTCGCACAACGCCGAACTCCTGGTACTCGATGAGCCTACCAGCGGCCTTGATCCGGTGGCGCGTGAGGAGATCTGCGACCTCCTCAGAGGCTTTGTGTCCAGCGAGGACAAGAGCGTGCTCTTTTCCACACACATCACCTCAGACTTGGAAAAGACCGCTGACTTTATCACCTTCATACTCAAGGGCAACATCGTCTTTACCGGCCAAACGGACGCCTTAACCGGAAAGTATGCGCGCATTTCGGGTGGACTCGACGACCTTACCGAGGCGCAGCAGGGCCTGGTCATTGGCTATCGTCCGTATTGCACAGGTTTTGAGGGAATGATAGAGCTTGCGCACCTTACCAAGATGCCAAGCAGCGTGTTGGTAGAAGAGATAAGCTTGGATGAAATCATTATCTACATGACTAAAGAAGTAGGTGTCCATGAATAAAGTGCTCGCGTCAGCCCATCTGGATTATGTCACGGTCAAACCGTATTTAATCATCAGGTACCTTGTGGTTAATACCCTCGTAGCCTTGGGCTTCGTCGGGTTTTATGGTTGCTTTGCCACGGCGATTTACTTTGGGATGATGGTCGCAACGTTGTTTCTCAGCTACCCCTTCAGCATCGGTGAGAAGAACAACATGGATGCGCTCTACGTCACGCTCTCAGCAGGCAGAAAAAAGGTGGTGCTGGGACGATATCTCTTTACCTTCGGTCTCAATCTCTTTGCTGTGCTGATTATTGTTGTCCTGACCCTACTATACCAAGTAGTAGGCGGCCTGCTGGGAATGCCTGCCCTGGCAGGGGAGCAATCCTGGATGATGCTCAGTCTGGCCGCGCTCCTGGTGATTATCCAAGCGCTCATGCTGCCACTGTACTTCAAGCTCGGTTATATGCGCACCCGCCTTATCACCATGGCCAAGGTTATCATTGTGGTTCTGGCGTACCTCTTGTTTATGTCGCATATCTACAGCCCCGCACTCGTGCAGATTCTTTCTGGGCTCCAGGGCATGATCGTGCCCCTTGTTTGCGTGACTGCACTGGTCTTGGCTCTCGTTGTGCTTGCCTCAATTTGCCTGTCGCAGCATTTCTATGACAAACGCGAATTCTGATACGATAGTTACTGGCCAGACCCTCGCCTGGGGCATATCAGCAACTATCCAAAGCTTACCAAAGTTTACCAACAGAAAAACTCACCCAATTGTGCGCGAGGGTGGGCTCGCGATGCGGTAGAATGGCTTTACAGACATGAATGACCGGTTCATGTTGTTGTCACAATATGAGCAGGTGAGTGAGAAAGAAAGGCGGGTATTATGGGCTTTATCCAAGCGTTTACCGGAGCAATTGGCGGCATGTTTGCCGATCAGTGGAAGGAATTCTTCACTGTGCCGCAGGGGGTAAGTCCCTCGGCAGGTGTCATACCAGCTGTTCAGCAGCAGCAAAATCAGGGCAGAGGCTCAAATGTTAAGGGCTCCCAAAACATTATCACCAACGGCTCCATTATCGTGGTGCCCGAAGGCTTTGGCCTGTTGACCTTTGAAAGCGGTGCCATCACCGGTTTTGTGGCTCAGCCAGGCGGCTATACCTTTACCTCGACCGACCCCAATGCGCAGTCCTTCTTTAGCGGTGGAGGGCTTATCGAATCAACCATTAAGATGAGTTGGGAGCGCTTTAAGTTTGGTGGCATACCTGGAAGCCAACAGGCAGCCTTCTTCGTCAATCTCAAAGAGATACCCGACAACAAGTTTGGTACGCAGGCCGAGATATATTGGGACGATGCCTATCTACAAACCCAGGTGGGAGCGGTAACCCGCGGTTCATATACGCTCAAGATAACCGACCCCATTGTCTTTGTGAGGAATTTTGTGCCGGTTGAGTTTATTACCGCCGGAACCACCAAGCCCTTTGACTTTGCCGACTTTGACAACAAGGCTGCAGCGCAACTCTTTACCGAGGTGGTTGCCTCGTTATCGGCAGCCTTTAGTCACTACACCAATGATCCAGACAAGGGCAATCGCATCACTCGTCTCCAGCAAGATGCGGTTGGCTTTGCCAATTCACTCAACGTTGCCGTAGAGCAAAACTACCAATGGAAAGTCGACCGAGGCCTTGAGATTGTCAAGGCAGCATTGCTTGCCATCGAATACGACGAGGACACCAAGGCACTGCTTTCCGATGTACGCAAGGCAGACGCCCTCAGCGGCCAGCGCGGCAACTCCTTCCTGCAGCAGTCGGTGGCTCGTGGCATGGAAGCGGCGGGCTCCAATCCCAACGGCGGCGGTGCCATTGGCATGGGCTTCATGGGCATGGGCATGCAGGCGGCTGGAGGCATGGCTCAAGGGCTCCAACAGTCTCCCGATGCTCAGGCGGGCATGCCAGCGCAAGCTGGCGCTGCGCAGGCTCCAATGCAGCCTGCTCCCGCACCCGTGGGCGCACCAATTGAGGGTGTTCCCGCACCCGAGGCTGTTGGCGCACAGGCACCAGCTGCACCGGCAGCGGTTGATCCTTATGAAGAGCTCACCAAGCTCAAGGGTCTTTTGGACAACGGAATCATCTCTCAAGAAGACTTTGACAAGAAAAAAGCCGAGTTATTGGGGCTTTAGATGGATACCAATAAAGCCAGCCAGGCTCTCCCTCCCCAGGGGGAGCCTGTTGGCGCACCACCCCCTCCACCTCCACCGAGCGGAGCGCCGCATACGCACGGCGGCGAGGTGATACCCCCGCCTCCAGGCGCAGCAGTGCCCACGCCTCCTGTTGGTGCGCCTGCAACAGCACCAGCAGGCGTGCCTGCAACAGCACCAGCAGGTGCGCCCGCAACAGCACCAGCAGGCGTGCCTGCAACAGCACCAGCAGGTGCGCCCGACGAGGCACAAGAAGAGCTCTACGACAGCGGCATACTGGCACCCCCCAGCGGCGAGCCCATTATCTATCAGGATAAAAGGCTCAAGGACGGCATCACCAAATGCCCGTCCTGCGGCTCGTCTGACATACAGCTCAATATCTCCACCGGCATGCTCAGATGCAATTACTGCCAGAGAGAATTTAACGAGGAGTCAGACGGTATAGACGGAGACATCTCCCAGCTCTTTGGCCTCAAGATGGGCAGCGGAACTTCGGACATCGCATACGATGCCTCCGACGTAGTTACGCTCAAATGTACGGGCTGTGGTTCAGAAGTCGTGGTGGATACTAAGGAGGCGCCACAGGCGCGCTGCCACTGGTGCCGCAATGTACTTAGCCTCCATCAGCAAGTGCCCAATGGTGCCGTGCCCGATGCAATCATGCCCTTTAGGATCCCCAAAGAGCAGGCACAAAAGATCATCGAGGAGTTTGTTGGCAAGCGGCGTTTCTTTGCTCACCCGCGCTTCAAAACAGAGTTCTGTACCCAAAACATCATGGGCGTGTATCTTCCCTACATGGTTATTGATGTCAACGCATACGCAGATTTTAGGGGAGAGGGAGAACGAGAGACCCGTCGATACACCGTTAAGGTAGGCAAGTCAACCGAGACACGCTACGATGCGGATGCCTACCAGGTGGGTCGCGCATTTGATCTCTACATCGACGATCTCACACTTGAGGCATCAACCGACAAGCTCGATCAGACTTCTGCGGTCAACAGCAACAACGTCATCAATGCCATTTTGCCGTACCCTCTCAAAGAGACGATGCGCTTTAATGCCAACTACCTGCGCGGCTTTACTTCAGAAAAGCGAAGCGTGAATCGCGATTCGTTGCAAGGTCTGGCTGGCGCACAGGTGCGCGATATTGCGCGCTTTCAGGCTTGGCAACAGGCCACCTTCTACGACAGAGGCATCAGGTGGACGAGCGAAGATGTAACCATCAAAGGAGAGCTCTGGAAAACCGTATATCTTCCAGTGTGGCTCTACTCTTACTTTGAGCAAAAGTCCAACGGCCAAAAATTTCTCCACTATGTGGCAGTTAACGCCTGCACGGGAGCGGTCATGGGATCGGTGCCTATTCATAAGCCCAAACTATTGGCAATCTCGGGTATTATTCAGCTGGTAGGCACGGTCTTAGGCGTTGGTCTGGCCGCCCTGCTGCTACTTGGCGGATATTAAGGAGTGCTCATGGACATCACAAACATCATGTACCTCTTAGCAAAATATACTTCCATCATTGCAAGCAGCGACACCGAAGATGGAGCTGCGCTAATACCCCTGGTTCTTGCGCTTTCTGGCGTTATCTTTTATGCAGCCATGTATTCTCGTTACAGAAACGCCGACAAGCGATTTTTGTATGAGAAAAAGACCTCAGCTACCGTTGCCAACCTTATACCCACCGACAACTTTCTCCAAAAGAGAAAGGGGCTTACCAACGCCTCTCTGAGGGGCGCAAACCACAAGCGTGTCGAGGGCGCTCTCAATAGGGGCAGCGGAAGCAAGTTGCTGGAAAAGGTAGAGAAGTTTACAGAGTAGGAACGTCGACCAATCAAGCGTTTCTAAAAGTGAAGAAACAAAGCAATAGGAAGAAGTATATGAAAATCAAGGCAGTTCTCTCGGTTCTCGGAAATGATCGCAAGGGCGTGGTAGCCACCGTGTCTGCCACGCTCTACGAATGTGGCGTTAATATTGACGACATCTCGCAGACTATTCTCGAAGGTATCTTTTCGATGACCATGCTGGTAAGCATAGACGAGGAGCTCTGTAGCTTCAACGATCTTCAGGAGCGCCTGCTAGATGATGGCAGGCACCTGGGTATGCAGATTGCCCTGCAGCGCTCGGACGTATTTGACTTCATGTATAACGTCTGATGAATGTAGAAGACATACACTACATGCAACGAGCTCTTGAGCAGGCGCGTGCTGCTTGGGAGCTCGGCGAGGTGCCGGTAGGCGCAGTTGTGGTAAGCAATGGAGAACTTATTGCTGCTGCGCACAACAGACGCGAGATGGATGCGAGCCCTTATGCGCACGCAGAGTTCTTGGCGCTTATGGATGCCGCTGACAGGCTCGGGCGTTGGCGCCTCAGCAGCTGCACGGTGTATGTAACACTTGAACCTTGCCTGATGTGTGCCGGATTGATGGTGCAGGCGCGTATCGCTCGCTGTGTGTATGGGGCTGCAGACCCCAAGGCTGGAGCACTCGGCAGCTTGTACACTGTGCATGACGATAGCCGCCTTAATCACAGTTTCATTGTTGAGAGCGGCATCTGCGCAGACGAAAGTGCTCAATTATTAAGCAAATTCTTTGCCCAACTGAGAGGATAGTATGTGAACCAGGTCATTGCCCATGCGCCCGCAAAGATCAATCTCAGCTTAGAGGTTGCACCTCTCAGAGCAGGGGAGGAGAAGCACCGTTTGAGCTCGGTCTTTTGCACCACGACTCTCTGTGACACCTTGGTATTTGACTTCGTCAGCGGCAAAGAACCCTTCAATGCGCAGGTGACTATTAAAAGCGCTGGAAGCAAACAGGTCTTTGTCAAAGAAGGCGATAACACCCTTATCAGGATTGTCGAGCATTTTAAACGCGCCTACGGCTTTGGCTTCCTCCCCTCAGGTACGCTGCATGTACAGCTCATCAAGTCCATACCTACGCAAGCAGGGCTGGGAGGTGGCTCTTCTGATGCAGCAGCCATGCTCAGAATGCTTTGCTGGCTGGCCCAGGTAGAGCCCTTGAGCGAGAAAAGCCTTTCGGTGGCTCGGGCGGTGGGAGCCGACGTGCCCTTCTTTTTGCATGCACCAAAGGAGGGGCTCTGCGCACACATGGGCGGCTATGGCGATGAGCTCATTGAGGTGCTTCCCAAACCAGAGCTTCATTTGGTTCTCGTCAAGCCAAACCGCGGTGTTTCGACCAAGCAGGCATATAAAGTCTTTGACGAAGAGGTAGCCAAAGTTGCCAGTGCCGCTTTTGGAGGCAGTACATACCTTGAAGGCAGTGCCGTCCCTGGAGGCGGCGCAGCCACTAAGCAGCTCATCGCTGCACTTACTGCTAAAGAAACTGCAAACATCATCGTCCACCTGTGCTCCAACAATCTGGAGCCAGCTGCCGTCTCACTGCTGCCCATAATAGGCACCCTCAAAGATGAACTCGCTATCTTCTCTGGTGTTTCAGGTGCCACCATGAGCGGCTCAGGTTCGGCAATCTTTGCCATCTGCCAAAGCGCCCAAGCCACCCAAGCCTGCATGCAGCATTTTGCCGATCAGGGCCTATGGGCTGTTGCCATTCAAACCTAGTTGGCAACGAGGGCTGAAAGACGTGGCAATTACTGACTTTACATGTCATTCTCAGCCCAAATGCATCCAAAAAGGTAGATTTATCCTACCTAGCCTCAGGGCTCACCTTGTATGTCAGCCTAAAGTGCTGGTAGTTGACTTGCTAAAGAGTTTAGCACTATAACAGCACTTGAAAATCTACCTTTTTGGATGCATTTGGGCTATTTGTTGCCGCAATCGTTTGCAAAGCTCCTCATCGGTTATATGGAGCAAAGCCAATGTCATTAATCCAAGCTCCCTGTTCGTCTTCTTCAGGCTTGCCTCTCAAGCTTTCTGCGCAGTTTATTAGACTGCGGCTCATAGGTTAGGGTAACGACTGCAGCTGAGATAATGATACTCGGGCGTGACCTTTGTGAATAGTGAATAGAGAGTTATCGCATACTACTGCCGCGCAAAACTAAAACCCTGCCAATTGCGAGGCAGGGTTTTACAGTCAATGCAAGTATTAGTGCGATAGCACAGTATCCAACACTCTGCTGAAGCACCTTAAACGGGTGCTCTGAGCACGGCTTTAAAGGCAGGCGGGGCATTGTATGCTAGACACGCCCGGTGGCGTGTACAAAACATTTGTCGTTGACCGCGCGGGTGTTTTCAAGTACTATTCAAAAGCTGCACGCAGGAATGCCTGTGTGCGCAAGCACGCAACTTGACAAGCGCAAAGAGTTACTTTGAATTATCGCGAGAGAAACGGCTGTTCACAGGCGTCTTTCTCACTACCACACACCGGATAAATGGGGGTGTGCCCGAGTGGCTAAAGGGGATGGGCTGTAAACCCATTGGCTACGCCTACCGTGGTTCGAATCCACGCGCCCCCACCATCTATCCAAGTAATAGACAAGTTAAGTTTAACGCAGGATATTCGTCATCTGGCAAGGCGGCAAGCGAGCACCGCAGGCAAGCGTATATAAATACGTGGCCGAGGAGCATAGCGCAGCCAACGCAGCCAGATGGGGAATAGACTAGTTAAGTTTAACGCAGGATATTTCGTTTCTCAGAAGGCGCACGAGGAGCGGACAAGGGAGTGTATATGAATACACGACCGAAGGCCGCGACGAAGTGCAACGCACTGAGAGGCG
>WQXH01000044.1 GCA_009784945.1 Coriobacteriia bacterium
AAACAGCTGCTCAGCCTCAGTCATGTATCAGGTATACACTCCTATCGGCTTCGCCCCTGTTTTCAAGGCAATCTACTCGCTTGCAGAAACCCTCTTTCCTCTTACGGCTTCCTGAAAGCGGCAAAACGCCCACAGAAACCCTTTTGCTCTTTATTCCTACAGCTTAGCTGCAAACTTACTCTTGTGCCTTGAGAGCTTCGGCGGCTTCGTAGACTTCTTCGATGGCACCCTTGTAGCGGAATGCCTGCTCGGGGATGTCATCGCACTTGCCGTCAATAATGGCGGCAAAGGAGCGTACAGTATCCTCAAGCTTAACGTACTTGCCAGGATTGCCGGTAAAGACCTCTGCCACATGGAAGGGTTGTCCGAGGAATTGCTGAATCTTACGAGCTCGGTTTACTATAACCTTCTGCTCTTCTGAGAGCTCATCCATACCGAGAATGGCAATGATGTCTTGCAGGTCGGAGTAAGTCTGTAGGGTCTCCTGTACGGTAACCGCTACACGATAATGCTCCTCGCCCAAAACCTCAGCAGAGAGTGCGCGTGAGGTAGAAGCGAGCGGATCCACGGCCGGGTAGATACCCAGCTCGGCAATCGAGCGACTGAGTACGGTAGTGGCATCAAGGTGGGTAAAGGCCGTAGCCGGCGCAGGGTCTGTGAGGTCGTCAGCAGGTACGTAGATGGCCTGGACCGAAGTGATGGAGCCCGTAGTAGTTGAGGTAATGCGCTCTTGTAAGTCGCCCATCTCGGTGGAGAGTGTGGGCTGATAACCTACGGCAGAAGGCATGCGTCCCAGTAGAGCCGAAACCTCAGAGCCTGCCTGGGTAAAGCGGAAGATATTGTCAATGAAGAAAAGTACGTCTTGCCCCTGATCGCGGAAGTATTCAGCAGCGGTAAGACCCGAAAGACCTACGCGCAGGCGCGCTCCGGGAGGCTCGTTCATCTGCCCGTATACCAGACAGGTCTTTTTGATAACACCACTTTCGGTCATCTCATTGTAAAGGTCGGTGCCCTCACGGGTGCGCTCCCCTACTCCAGCAAACACCGAGGTGCCTCCGTGTGCCTGGGCGAGATTGTTGATGAGCTCCATGATGATAACGGTCTTGCCTACGCCAGCGCCGCCAAAGAGGCCGGTCTTGCCGCCCTTGATATAAGGCTCAAGTAAGTCGATAACCTTGATGCCGGTTTCAAAAATCTCGGTGGTAGTGGTGAGCTCGGAAAACTCAGGAGCCTTACGATGAATGGGGTAGTATTCATCTACCTCGGGCATCTCGCCACCGTCTATCAGGCCACCTGTGACATTCCAGATACGGCCGAGTGTGCTGTTGCCTACGGGCATCATGATGGGGTTGCCGGTGTCAACCACCGGTATGCCGCGCTGCAGGCCGTCGGTTGAAGACATGGCCACGGTGCGAACCTGGTTGCCTGGCAGATGCATCTCTACCTCAAGCACCACGTCGATTGAACCGATGGGTGTCTCTGACTGTACCGTGAGCGCATTGTAGATAGCAGGTATTGCGTCTTCGGCAAACTCCACGTCAACGACTGGACCTACAACTCTGACTATCGTACCAATGTTTTTATCTGTTGCCATGAATGACTCCTCTAAATCCTTTACTCTTGATTCTCTAATCCTCTAGTGCAGCTGCCCCACCGACAATCTCGGTGATCTCGGTGGTGATGGCACCTTGTCTTACACGGTTAAACACACGCTTGAGTGTTATTAATATGTCGCTTGCATTGTCGGTGGCGTTCTTCATCGCCTTACGTCTGGCTCCCTGCTCACCTGCGGCACTGTCAAGCAGTGCGTGGTAGATGCGGGTTTCCACATACGAAGGCACCAGCGATTCAAGTACCGTAGAAGCCGAAGGCTCGTAGTCAAAGTCTCCCCGAAGCTTGTCGTCTCCCAGGCTTGCCTCTTTTACCACTTCTCGCGCCTGATCAAAGGCCCTCTTCTGCGAAGCAGCAGCGGCCTTGGCGCTCTCGTCAGTGTAGACAGCATCTTCGTCTTCGGCGCTCAAATCCTTAAAAGTGTAGCTGTCAACCGGCAATATCTGCTCGGTGGTAGTGACTTGCTCAGCTACGTTCTTTGTGTGGTTGTAAAAGATTACCGCTCGATTAGCCTGCTCTGAGGTGTACGCCTCTACTATGTAGCTGGCAATCTCACGAGCCTGTACGAACTTGGGATTGGCGCTTTGATCACGAAATGAGAGCGATACCGCAATATTGCGATACTTAAAGTAGGGAAGCCCCTTCTTGCCGCACACTACAACATCGCAGGTGATGCCCTCTTCTTTCATGTTTTGGATATAGCGATCTGCAGCACGCAGCACGCTGTAGTTAAAACCGCCGGCCAAGCCTCGATCCGACACTACGCAAATCACCACGACGCGCTTGACCTCGGGATGGATGCGAAGCAGCGGCGAGTCGGCATTTTGCGCCCTGGCCGAAACCTCCTCCAGCACCTCAAGCATAGCCGTGGCGTATGGAGTGGCTGCTATGATTCGGTCGGTAGCTCTACGAATCTTGGCCGTTGCCACCATCTCCATGGTGCGAGTGATCTGCTTGATACTCTCAACCGAATTAATACGTTTTTTGATGTCCTTTAAGTTAGGCATACTCAGAAAACCCTACTCGTCAACCGAAAACATTTCTTTAAAGCTGGCAATGGCCGCCTTGAGCTGCTCTTTGAGCTCGTCAGAAATCTTCTTCTCATCACTGATGGCCTTGAGCACCGCAGCTTGCGAAGCGCGCATATACTGTAGTAGCTCTTCTCTAAAACGCAATACCGTAGTGGTGGGTATGTCATCTAAGAAGCCCTCGTTGCCTGCAAAGATCGAAACAACCTGCTCCTCTACCGGCATAGGTACGTAGCGTGCCTGCTTGAGCAGCTCGGTCATGCGTGCACCACGGTTAAGCTGAGATTGCGTGGCTTTGTCGAGGTCAGAGCCAAACTGGGCAAATGCCTGCAGCTCGCGGTAGGCCGCCAAGTCGAGACGCAGCGATCCAGCAACTTGCTTCATAGCTTTGATTTGTGCGTCGCCGCCTACGCGCGATACCGAAATACCCACGTTGACTGCAGGGCGCTGACCCTGGAAGAAGAGGTCGCTTTGCAGGAATATCTGACCATCGGTAATGGAGATGACGTTGGTGGGAATATAGGCAGATACATCGCCGGCCTGCGTCTCGATGACCGGCAGTGCGGTAATAGATCCGCCACCATTGGCATCGGAGAGCTTGACAGCACGCTCGAGGAGGCGGCTATGCAGATAGAACACATCGCCCGGATAGGCCTCTCTGCCGGGAGGACGACGAAGCGTCAGGCTCATCTGACGATAGGCAACTGCCTGTTTCGAAAGGTCGTCATATACACAGAGAACATGGCGGCCGGGATTCTCCTCACTGGCAGGTCCTCCATTAATGCCGTTATAAATGAAATGCTCGCCCATGGCCACACCAGCCATAGGTGCAATGTATTGCAGTGGTGCGCTGTCAGAGGCTGTGGCGCTCACAATGATGGTGTATTCCATGGCACCAAAGCGCTCGAGAGTTTCCACCACGCTTGCAACCGTTGAAGCCTTTTGACCAATGGCCACATAGATGCAGATGAGATCCTTGCCCTTGGAGTTGATGATGGTATCAATGGCAATTGCGGTCTTACCCGTTTGCCTGTCGCCAATGATGAGCTCACGTTGTCCACGACCAATGGGAATCATCGAGTCAATGGCAAGCAGACCCGTTTGCACGGGCTCATGTACGCCTCTGCGCTCAACTACGCCCGGAGCACGAAACTCCACGGGACGGTAGCCTTCGGCTTCGATGGCACCCTTGCCGTCAATAGGCTCACCAAGAGGGTTGACCACGCGTCCAAGGAAGTTCTTGCCACTGGGCACCTCTACAATGCGACCAGTAGTGCGTACCTGGTCATTTTCCTTAATTGCGGTAAGATCGCCCAAAAGTACAGCGCCTACTTCGTCTTCTTCAAGATTTTGTGCCAAGCCGTATACCAGCTTGTTGTTTTCGCCAACAAACTCAAGGAGTTCGCCGGCCATGGCACCCTTAAGTCCGTCGATGCGCGCAATACCATCGCCAATCTGGCTAACTGTACCAACTTCGCGCGATTCGACGCTGGTGTTGATGGCGTCAAGCTGTCTACGCAGCACTGCATCGATGCTGCTAGCGGTTATCTCCGCCATAGTAACCTCCGCTCAGAGCAAGTTGCCACTTGCTCAACATATCTCTTGGCGAGTCTGCTCGCCGTTCCAAACAAGTCCTACTACCTACTGCTTACTAAAAAGTCTTGGAAAGCACGTGGCGAGCCCTCTCTAGCTGAGAAGATACGCTCGCGTCTATGCGCTTGCCGTGGGTCGAAAGAATGATGCCGCCGATGAGGTCGGAATCAACGTGCTCGCGCAGCATGACTCCGCAGCCCAACTCAGCAGAATACTTACTAATAATCTGCTCACGCAAGGCTTCATCTAGGGGTACCACCGTCGTAACGTCTACAAAAGCTGCTCCCAGGGCCTTTTCGGCCAAGGTGGTATACAGCTCATTGGCGCGAGGCAAAACCGCAAGGTCGCCACGGTCTACCATCACAATAAAGGTCTCGAGCAACTCGCTGGCATAGCCAGCAAATATCTCGGTAATAATTGCCCGCTTTGCCGTTGCAGGCACGGTCTTGTCTACCAAGGTCTTGCGTAGCTCAATGGATCCGCGCACAGTCTTTGTAAGCAGATCAAACTCATTGGCAACTGCAAAGACATTGTTCTTTACTCTTGCCGCAGCCAGCAACACCTCGGCGTACACCGTTGCTTTTGCACGGTTATTTGCAGAATTAGTTTTCATTAAAACTTCCTGCCTCGGCTATATAGCGCTCAATAATGCTCTTGTGCTCAGCGGTTGAGAGATCGGTGCCTATGACCTTTTTGGTAACCATAATAGTCATATCGGCTGCAGATGCCTGCAACTCGGCAATGGCAGTCTTCTTCTCGGTTTCGATGGCACGGCGAGCCTTGGATATGATACTCTCGGCCTCAGTTTGTGCACTGGCAGTAATCTCTGCCTTGACGTGCTCTGCCTGCTGCTTGGCGTTGGCGATAATATCTGCGGCCTCTTTTTTTGCCCCAGAAATCTCTACCTTGTACTCCTCTAACAAACGCTCGGCCTCTTGCTTGGCAAACTCGGCCTTCTCAAGAGAGTCCTTGATCTTTTCTGCACGTTTGTCAATCATGCCAATAAAGTGAGGCCACGCCAGCTTAGCCAAAATTATCCAAAGGATAATAAAGCCAATGAGCATGGGTATGAACTCACCCAAGGGCGGAAAGAGCAGCTCAATGCCCAGCTTGGCATCGCCGTCTTCGGCAGCAAAGGCCATTGCTGGCATGGCCAACATTGCTGTTGTCAACAGCACGCTCATCTTTGCCACAGTTTTAATTCTTTGTTTCATCTACTTACCTCCGGTAAGCTGTGTAATCGATATCCATTGCCTGGTAGACACCAGTACATCACCGCTTGAGTGTCTGAGGCTCAAAACCTCGCCAAGGTACACGAGTTGCACAAAGGCGGGTTGTAGTGCCTCACACATTGCATCAATAGAGCACCAGGCTCTATGCAATAAAGGCGAGTACGAACCCAAGCAAGGCTAATGCTTCTGCCATGGCTGCACCCATGATGAATATGGTAAAGATTCTTCCATACATCTCTGGCTGGCGAGCAATTGCCTGTGCGGCACCATTAGCAGCCAGGCCTACGCCTACACCGCCACCTATGGCTGCCAGGCCAAAACCGATGACACCTAAACCCATGCCGCTTAAGGACATAACTGTCTCAACTGCTGCTTCCACTATTCCTCCTTACTTTCTGCCGAGATTTCTCGGCTTATTCTACTTATAGTCAACCGGACTTCCGGATTATTACCTGTTTCGTTTTGGCTTCCTTGCCGCAGTCTTTCCTTACTTCTGGCCGCCCACTCCACGTTCTCGTTTTATTGCTAGTGGTCTGTCGTAGCCAACATGACATATACACTGGAGAGCAGGGTAAATACATAGGCCTGCAACAGCGCAATGAATATCTCCATGGCATACATTACAGTGAGTAGCACAAGCCAAAGTACTCCTACACCGCCAAGACCGGCAGTCTCGGCAGTAAAGGCGCTAAACATTGGCGTAATAAACAAGGTAGTGAGAATGGCAAGGACGCCCAAGAGCATATGCCCTGCAAACATGTTGGCAAAGAGACGAACCGAAAGCGTCAGCAGGCGCAGTATCATGGAGACAAATTCCAGCAAGCCTACAAAGAGCGCCAGCGGCGCCGGCTTGACCCCGTGGGGCATGTAGGAAAGAATGTAGCGCCCCAGGCCATGATGCTTGATGCCGTAGTAGGTAAAGTACACAAAGGATATGACCGTAAGCGCCAATGTGGAGCCCATGGTGCCCGTTGCGGCGGTAGAGCCAGGGATAATACCAATAAGGTTGGAAAAGAGTATGAAGATAAATAAGGTAAGCAAGAAGGGCACGTGCTTTTTGGCAGCAGCACCAAGCACATTAAAGCCAATCTCGTTTCTGGTAAAGTCAACAAAGAACTCTATGACACCCACAAAACGATTCTTTGGAACCAGGCTCAGCTGTTTTTTGGCAACAAACACCACAACCAGCACGAGCAGGAGTATGAGAATGATAAAAGGGGTAAAGGTGGTAAACGGGCCCCAGAAGTCTTGGCCGGCCAGCTTAGCCATTAGATGATTTATCTCTGCTGAAAAACCGTCAAAAGGATCAATCGGATCCATATAAACCATACAAGCTATCCTTCCTTGCGAGTTTGGGGCTCACGTTGCTCACGACTCACCTTTGCTTCACTTTCGCATGAGTATAGCAGTATACACAGCCATTGCAAGTATGAAAACCACAATGACACTGATAGCAAACGGTAGGAGGTAGTCTCTTGCAACTAAGGAGCATATTACAAGCTCTACTACCATAATCAAGAACGAAACAACGGTGGCCACCAGGCCAATCATGATGCCACCTACACCATCAGTTTTAAGCTTTGCCTTGGCTTTTTTACGAGCGGCATAAAAAGGCACAGCCCCTAAAAGCCCTCCAATGACTCCAGCAATAACGGCAATAATGGTGTTCAAGTATTCATCTCCTTTTGACAACTGTGCAACCCTTAACACTATATCAAATAATCGCTGGTAGCTCGGCAAGGACACCCCTACTCTTTGGCAGATAAATGAGCGTAGGTCAATGAGCGGGCAGATTCGGTATGGTTAAGCTAGGACTGCGTCTTTAGCAATCGATTAAGCATTTCTGGTATATTGACTTGATGATTAAAAAGAAGAAGCCGAAGCTGCTTTCAAAAAGGTGTTTGTTTGCTTAAGCTGCAGTTGCAGTTGCGCTTATAACGCTCATCTCAGTGCCAATTATCCTACAATACTCAGAATCAAAATGGACTCAAAGAGCTATTGATAACAGGCCTATCTATTATGTTGTATCAGCCAGTAAGGGCCAAACCGGCTACTTCTTCATTTTGGCTAAAGGTCCCTTGCACCCCAACCTTTCACTCGATGAAACTGCTGGAAAAACGTTACACCTGATAGCCCCACTTGACGTACGAGTTGTCAATGCTGACAAGGAAACTCTTGATATCGATCTAAGTACCATCAAAGGCAAGCGTATACAGTTTATTGCCAGACTTTCTACCCTCTCTGTACCTCCCATACACAGCGACACATTACTAATAGTCCTTAGGGAGCGCTAGCTAGCTACACCTTGGCTTTACCATCCTATGTAGAGTGCCGCATGCTTGCTCGTGCGAGCGGCTTCGTGCCTACTTTTATTGGATCGTGATTCGCACGACAAAGCTAGCAGTCCACCCATTATTGCTCTTACACTTAGCGCAACACCGGGGAGCGGACATAACCTTAGCCATGATCATGTGCCAGGAGGATGTCGATGTAAATAGGATGTAAATATGCCCATTTGTGATTGTCATAGAGTAAAAGATATATTATACTTTTCTATAGCAAATTCCATACACTTTATAATCGCTTTATGAGAGGGGCGGGCATGCAGAAAAGCGTTAAGGGCGTATCCAGCAAACTTGTTTCTATATTCATCACTATTTTATTGGTCTTTTTGTTTTCAGCCTCAATTGCCAGAGGTGAAGTTATTTTATCAGAGCAACAGGTTGGCATTCAACAGGAGAAGCAGGAAGAAATTTCTGCGCGGGGGGATTATACAAGAATCAATCTAGAAACAGGAGAGGCGGAGCACTACACGGTAGCTACTAGGTTGTCAGATAGTCAAGAACGGTCGATTGGCGGCATGGTATGCGCGCCTGCCTCTAGCCCGACAGCCCAAGGCAGATTTGTTTTTGGCAATGACACCAGGTTTCCCGTTCCTAGCAGCCTGCTTACCGAGAGCCCTTACGAGAGCATCGGTATTGTGTCATCTCTATTCCTCCACTATGACGAGGAGGATAACCTGGTCTCATTTACACGTAATGGAACTGGCTTTCTATTTGCTAAAAATGCAGTTATGACGAATGCTCATGCAGTTTACGACAGCGAGAATCAAGTGTACGCTACAACTGTAACATTCTACCCGGCGTATCAAGAGGATATCATTGGTATTCCGATAACGCCGGTTTATACCGCTGAGCATGTAAACGTATCGTCATACTACCCCCTGACTCTTTAGCCCAGTACTGATTTTGCGGTGCTGGAATTTGAGGAAAATTTGGGCACACACCATGGTTATATGGGTTTTGGCTACTACTCTAGCACGCTATCATATATAAATCTGTTTGTGATTTCGGATGGATATCCTTGGGCATACGATGCGGTCGATGCTCCTCAGGGCATTGGTGATGGATTTACAATGTACGAGTGTAGTGGAAGCATTGGGCACTCTAGCACGTATGTTATGTTTCACGAACTACCCATGACCAGTGGCCAGAGCGGCAGCCCGCTTTGGCGACAAGGCGCGGGCTCATCTGGAGCAATAGCATTTGGCGTTATGCAAGGTGAGATGACCGATTCAAATGATAACCCTCTAGATAATCTTGCGCTGAGAATTGATCCATCATTATATAACCTCATGCTCACTTTTCGCTAAACTATTTGAGCAAAGCTAGCTAACAGCGACTCTTGCGACACTACTGCAAAAAGAGCAAGATGGGTCAACTGAAAAAAGCATCTGCAGTCCACCAGCATTGGTAATATCAGGCTCATGGCTGCCGCCTGCCTATAGCTGGGGGTAAAGTGGGTGGGCGGCTATGAGTTCTTGCACGGTGCTTTCTACCTCTTGCTTGGCGGTGGCGTCATCGCGATTGAAGATTACCTTGGCAATGAGGCTTCCTATCAACTTGGATTCCTCTTCGTCAAAGCCACGAGTGGTCATGGCAGGCGTACCAACGCGAATGCCCGAGGTCACCGAGGGAGGCAATTTGTCAAATGGTATAGCATTTTTATTGGCTGTAATGCCTAGGCTTTCAAGAAGCTCTTCGGCGTCCTTGCCCGTTATGCCTGCCGCACTCAGGTCTACCAGGCACAGGTGGTTATCGGTACCACCGCTTACGAGGCGTAGTCCGCCTTCAATCAGACCCTCGCCCATGGCCTTGGCGTTCTTAACGATTTGGGCAGCATAGATCTTAAACTCTGGAAGAAGCGCCTCGGCAAAGGCCACCGCCTTGGCGGCGATGACGTGCATGAGTGGTCCACCCTGCGTACCAGGAAATATGGCCTTGTTAACCTTGGCGGCAATCTCTGCATCATTAGCGAGCAAAAAGCCACCACGCGGACCCCGCAGAGTCTTGTGCGTTGTTGAGGTGCAGATGTCTGCATACGGAAATGCGCTGGGATGCACGCCCGCGGCTATTAGACCACTGATGTGGGCAATGTCTGCTAAGAGATAGGCGCCCACCTTTTGCGCAATACTGCCAAAGCGCTCAAAGTCAAGTATGCGCGGATATGCGCTCGCACCTACAATGATCATCTTGGGCTGCGTTTCTATGGCTATGCGCTCCACCTCATCCATGTTGATGATCTCGGTATCTGGGTCGAGTCCGTAAGAAACCATGTTATAGAGAATGCCCGAAAAATTGACCGGACTCCCATGAGAGAGGTGTCCTCCGTGCGCCAGGCTCATGCCCAGCACGGTGTCGCCCGGTTGTACGCAGGAGAGATAGGCGGCAATATTGGCGTTGACACCGCTGTGCGCCTGCACATTGGCGTAGTTGCAGCCAAAGAGCTCGCAAATCCTCTCGATGGCCAGCTTCTCCACATCGTCTACCACGTGACAGCCGCCATAGTAACGTTTGTCGGGGAGCCCCTCAGCGTACTTGTTTGAGAGCACGCTTCCCATAGCCTCCATCACACTCTTTGAAATAAAGTTTTCTGAGGCTATGAGTTCGATGCAGTTGCGCTGGCGATCCAGCTCGCCCGTAATAAGACTGGCAACAACCGGGTCGGTGGTACGAAGATTAGTAAGCTCCATCTGCAGGCCTTTCAACTATTTGTTGTCATTGCGGGCTTTGAGCCGCAATCATTTCATCATCCGTCATTGCGGCCTCCGAGCCGCAATCTTTTCATCATCCGTCATTGCGGCCTCCGAGCCGCAATCATTTCATCATGCGTCATTGCGGCCTCCGAGCCGCAATCTTGCTTCCTACCGTCTTCCCGCCACAAAGGCTGTTCCGGTCATCTCTTTACCGCCGTCTGGTTTGAGTTGGGTTATCTCAAGCCAGCCGTCTAGACACTTATAGTAAAGACTCTTATCGTTAAGCTCTTCGGCGGGGCGCGCCATAAGCACCATGATAGACTTGTCAAAAACCGTTGTTCTACAACGTGCGTGATGCGAGCTTGCTCTCACTCGATTATGATTTTCTTGCACGGTAAGACTGTTGTCGAGGTCAATACTGCCTTTGAGCACTTTATCGGCATGGGTTGCAAGGCTCCCATCTTGTTTGACCCACTCAATCTCGCCCGCCACAATGGCCTCAAGATTGGGTACCAAAAGCTCGGCTCCCATGGCTCCCATTTCAACTATCAGCTGCTGATAGTTTTTGCCTTTTGCAGAGGTTTTTGCCTGGAGACAATAGGGGCCGGTGTCCAGGTCGGTTTCCATGCGCATAATGGAGATGCCCACCTCGTCTTGGCCTGCAAGTAAGGCTCGTTGAATCGGGGCAGCACCGCGCCACTGGGGCAGCAATGAAGCGTGTATATTGATACAGCCATGCTTGGGAATCTCCAACACGGCAGCAGGTAAGATCATGCCATAGGCAACCACTACGATAAGGTCAGGCGCCGAGCGCTCAATGTGAGAGAGTATGTCAGCATCCACCACGCGTTGCCCCTCGTTATTGAAGAGCGGCTTGCAATTATCAAGGCTTACATAAAAACTCCGAGGGGTATAGCAGGTAATGCCCAGCTCCAGGGCACGCGCCTTAACCAAAGAAGGTAGTTTTTCTCTTCCTCGATGCGAAACGGCATCGGGACGCGAAAAGACGGCAGAAAGCTGGTGCTTTTCTGCCAGCGCATTCAAAGTAGGAAGCGCAATGGTTGGGGTTCCCATAAAGACTATATTCATGCGCCCTGCCCTCTCTGCTCAACCGAAGTATCGCCAGGCTTGACGCCTGCTGCCCGAGCCAGTTCGTACTCCTTGAGCTTTGCAGATCGAGCTACCACATCAATGCGCTCAAACATCGTAGTGCCCTCTAAGTGATCCAGCTCATGCTGAAGAGCACGCGCATCAAAACCCTCAGCGCTTATCACAATGGTATTACCCTCCAGATCCATGGCCTCAAGCTCTATGGAAGTTGAGCGTCGTATGCTCACCGTAATGCCGGGAATCGACAGGCAGCCCTCTTCGTCGAGCTCTGTCTCGTCTCCTAGCTTGATGTTGCATGGGTTGATGATAACCAAGGGGTCATGCGTACGCTCCTCGCCCTCCTTGGGCACGTTGGTATCTAGCACGATGACCTGCTTAGACACCCCAATCTGGGGGGCTGCCAGGCCGCATCCTTCGTGCTGGTACATGGCCTTTGCCATTTTTTTGGCAAGCTGCGCAATGCGAGGGAGCTCTTCGGGGCTCACAGGCTCGCACTTTTGCCGCAGCAATGTATCGGGAGAAAGAATGATCTTCATGGTTGTGTCACTCAGCTTACGAGCTCGTGCTACGATTACTCAAGCGCAAGCAATGCATCCAGCTGACGAATGACCAGCTCGGCCAAGAATATCTTCATGGGCTCTATTTGAGGGTTACCCTGCAAGCCATCATAGGCTTCCAGCGCCTTGTAGTAGCGCTCCTTATCCTTGAGTTCAAAGATAACCTGAGGATAGCCCTCTTGAGCGAGCATGGTATTGATGATGATGCGTCCCACACGCCCATTACCGTCTCCAAAGGGATGAATCTTTTCGAGGCGCAGATGGAAGAAGGCTATGGCAGCTATGGGATGCACGTCAACAGGATCATAGCTTCTCTCGGTAATCTGTACCATCTTGTAGGCTATCTTTTCATAAGAAGTGGGTCGATGCCCACGGATCATCATGTTGTAGTTGCGATACTCTCCACTGATAGTTTGATGCGCAATGAGCAGCTTGTAGTGCAGCTTGCGAATCTCATGCTCAGAAATACGTGTGTTTTGATTGACGTACTCGTGTCCTTGCGCCACCGCATCGCGATAGCCCACCAAGTCGAGATGGTCGTTGAGGGATTTTCCAGGTATAACGGTATTATTAGTGAGAATGTCTTGGATCTCTTCAAGGCTGAGGCTGTTGCCCTCTATCGCCAATGAGTTGTACATCTCGGAAAAGAAAAATCGCTCCTGATAGGCATCATAAACATCGGGAGCGAACGTTTTTTGTGCAAGCTCGGCTTTCTTCTTATCGGCCTCTCGCAAAAGCAAATCAAGTTCCTCGCTCATCAAGATTCTCCTTTCGCTTGTTATCATCAATTAAAGCGGTCATGCCGCAATTTGTATATTAAACCATTGTACAGGCTGCTTGCCACTATGAGAGTGACAAAACAGAAAAACTCGGTGATTTTGATTTTGAAGTCCGCTTGTTATTGACACTTCTGTCGTCCGCGCGTTCTGCGTAGCAAACCCCCTGTCGTCCTGCGCGTTCTGCGTAGCAAACCCCCTGTCGTCCTGCGCGTTCTGCGTAGCAGAATGTTGCAGGACCTTCTCTCTGGTATCACGCTTGCCTCTAAAGGGCAGTAAACACAGCATGCAGGAGCTGACCGAGCTGGCTGGCTGCGCCCTTAGTGTTATCGAGCACTTCTTGGTGGGTAAGCTGCTTGGCTTCTATGCCGGCAGCCATATTGGTTATAACCGAGATGCCTACGAGGTCTATTCCCAAGCGGCTTGCAGCTGTTGCTTCATGCACGGTTGACATGCCAACCACGTCTGCGCCCCAGGTTCTAAAGGCACGTATCTCCGCCGGAGTCTCAAACATGGCACCCTTAACACCAAGGTAGGTGCCCTCATGCAACACCATGCCTTGAGCAAAACGCTCAACGAGGAGTTGACGATACTTGGGAGTGTACACAAAACTCATATCCAGATTCGTGCCACCAAAATCGGAGTCTGAGTTAAGCTCTACGAGTGACTGTCCACTAAAGTTGATGTGATCTTTTATGAGCATGAGCTCGCCTACAGCGAAGTGCTCGTTAATAGCGCCTACAGCATTAGTAAGAACAGCCAAACGTGCACCACCACAGAGCTCGTTTGCTATGAGCAGCGGCAGCACCTGTGTGAGCGGGTCGTGCCCTTCGTAGCCGTGCACTCGACCGTCTAGTACCACGATCTTTGTGCCTTGTTCATTACCATAATGACCTATGACCAGGCGGCCAGTATGGCCTGCAATACGAGAAGCAGGCAGATGTGGAATATCGTTATAGCTCATCTCAAAAACTATCGGCGATACTGATTTGAGTATCGAACCCAGGCCAGAGCCAGTCACTAAGATGGCCTCAGGAGCAGGCGTTACTTGTGTATCAGCTGCTGGCGTATCGACTGCAAGCGTCTCAGTTGGTGGTGTACCGGCTGCAAGCGTCTCGGCTGCCAGCCAGCCGCTACGCACCGCAGCTACGGCTTCCTCAACGCGCTGCTGTATTGATGGCATTTTCTATTCCTCCCAAGCTTCGCGACCACGAAGAGCGCGCGCTCCAATGTCTTTGCGGTAGGTTTTGCCCTCAAAGTCAATAAGATCCACCGCCTTATAGGCTTGTTGGCGGGCTGCCTCAAAAGTATCGCCCAGGGCAGTTACGTTAAGCGCTCGCCCACCGTTAGTGTATACCTTGCCCTCACAATCTTGCTTGGTGCCTGCGTGGAAGACGGTAACCTGCTCAAGCGCTTCTGCTGCCTCTATACCGGTTATCAGCTTGCCTGTTTCATAGGATTCGGGGTATCCAGCACTGGCTAATACAACGCTTACTGCCCAGCTATCGCTCCACTCAATCTCCAGCTCGTCAAGCTCTCCTTTAGAGCACGCCAACAGGATAGTTGCCAGGTCGGTCTTGAGCATAGGCAAGACTACCTGCGTTTCTGGGTCGCCAAAACGGGCGTTAAACTCAAGGACTCGAGGACCCGTTGGGGTGAGCATGAAGCCACCGTAGAGAATGCCCCTAAAGTCAATGCCCTCGCTGATGAGCGCAGAGACGGTCTTTTGCATGAGGCTCACCATCTCAAGGTATTCATATTCTGACACTATGGGTACGGGTGAGTAGACGCCCATGCCCCCGGTGTTGGGGCCGAGATCTCCTTCCAAGGCACGTTTGTGGTCTTGGGCAGGAACCATGGGAATCATATACCTGCCGTCAACAAAGGCTATGAGCGAGCACTCAGGGCCGGTCATATACTCCTCTATTACCACCTTGGAGCCAGCCTTACCAAAGCGCCCTGAGAAGCACTCTCTCACGGCCTGTATTGCCTCTTCGCTGGTCATGGCAACGGTTACCCCTTTGCCGGCTGCAAGGCCGTCTGCCTTGATGACTATGGGTGCTGGATGCTGCTCCAGATAATCAAGGGCTGCTGCCTCCTCTTTAAAAACAGCATACTCTGCCGTGGGTATTTGATACTTGCGCATCAAATCCTTAGAAAACTCCTTTGAGCCCTCTATGAGCGCCCCGGCAGCGCTTGGGCCAAAGCATTCAATACCTGCCGCCCGCACCGTATCTGCAACGCCAGCCACCAGGGGTGCCTCTGGCCCAATAACCACAAAATCAACATTGTATTCATCGGCGCATTGCACGACTTCTCTGCCGTCCATAATATCCAGCTCGATATTGACAACACCTGGAGCACTGCCCCCATTGCCAGGTGCCACAAAGATGTGCTTTATCAAGGGCGATGCAGCCAACGAACACACAATGGCATGCTCACGCCCGCCGCTTCCCAGTACCAATACATTCATAGTGCCTCCCATTAGTCGTAGTACATGAGCAAAGCAAAGAGAAAACTCCTTGCTTTGCTCCTCTACATTCATAATAGCGCATGTGAGCCCTGGGGATTGGTGTTTTGCGTACAAAGTCTGTAAGCGTCAGCCAGACCTCATTTGGCTTGACTGACGCTTAGCACAGTCTCGCAACGCAGCAAGACTGTCGAAGGTGTCAAGGGAGCCTCAGGCTGTGTCAAAAGTCGCAACGGACAGTGGGGACGGGGGAAAGCTGTTGCATTTTACGCAGTAAAATGAGACAGTTTGCCCCGTCCTCAGCTGTCCACAGCGAGTCCTCACTCAGTCTAATCTTCTCCTGACACCTTCTTCAATGCATCAATACTTACCTAACTGTAAAGCTCACGGTAAAGGACTCACTTATTCCGTTCGTACCTCTAACCGTTACCAAAGCCTCATAGCTTCCAGCTGCAAGGCCAGTTCTTGGTACTACGGTAAAGGTGGCACTTCCTCCCACAGCAATACTTGTTAGGCTTGTTCTTGACAAGGTGAAGCTTGCAGCATTAGTGCCGCTGAGTGCTATCGTAAGTGCACCCGTTGCTTGGTTGCCATCATTGGTTACTCTTACGGTCTGTGCACTTTGTGCTCTG
>WQXH01000045.1 GCA_009784945.1 Coriobacteriia bacterium
CAGGAACTGCACTTGCAGGAACTGCACTTTTAGGAATTGTGTTTAATTATTTCAAGGAGAGTAGTGCGAATAGTTTTTGATATCGGCGGCACCTCGCTCAGGTACGTAAAGTATGTAGACGGTGCAGTGGTGGCTCAGGCAAAGGAGCCCACTCCCAGCTATAAACAGGGTCATACTTCCGAAGAGGTTAATCAACAGCTGCTCGATGCAATTGCCAGGGCTATTGGTGCCAGTCCAGGAAGCATCGATGAAATTGGCATTTGCTATGCCGGCCCGGTATCTGCCAGCGGACACATCGTAGGCAGTCCCACCATACATGGAACAAAACTTGCACAGCCATATGATTTGCAGTCTGCCGTCCAGACCTTGACAGGCATCAGCAGGGTGCGGGTCGTCAATGATCTTTCTGCAGCTGCCTATAGATATATTGATGATTATGACTCTTTTGAGCTCGTCACCGTAAGCACCAGCGTAGGAAACAAGATCGTCATTGACAAGCAATTGCAGCTTGGTAGCCAAGGGCTCGAAGGAGAGCTTGGGCATGTACCCGCTTTTTTGCCGTCTCCCTTTAGCGAGGACATCAGCCTTGCTTGCTCATGTGGTTTTGGCAACAACCATATTGGAGCAGTATCGTCTGGCTCGGGAATTGCTGATGTTGCCGCTCTTCTCAAAAGTAAGGCTCTTAAAGAAAGCTTTGCCTGCTCGCCTCTTGCTGGCAGTAAGAGCCTTTCTGCTGAGGAGATAGCAGCTGCAAGCGCCAAGGGCGATGCCTTTGCTTGCAGTGTGATTGATGTGTGTACGTATCCACTTGCCTACGCTATCTGCCTAACCCTCAGCTCACTTTACCTGGAAAAGATTGTCTTAATGGGAGGAGTCATAGCAAACTGCCCATATTACTACGACTCCCTCATGCAAAACATCCTTGACATAGGCGTATATAACTATTCTCAAGAGCACTTGACCCAAAAGGTCATCAAGGGAGCGCTTGACGATGACAGCGGCCTAATTGGCATGAACTGCTACCTGGACAGCATATCTTGATCTTCTATGCGCATCACTAGCAGCAGCCTCGTTGAGAGGAGCAATGGCAACAGTTTGGCATAAAAAAGGATTTCTCTTAGCCTACTCTAGCAAAACATGCGATACTAAGGTCTTGGCAATTGCGATAAAGGAGGTTGGTAACCATGAAAACAAAGCAATTGAGCTTGCTGGCTGTGCTGGTTTGTGCGTTCTGTCTATTAGGAGCACTTGGACTAGCGGGGTGCACATCAGGAGGAAACGACGGAAATGACGGAGAAGCTATGAATTCGGAAACTGCAACTGCAACAGTTGTGGAAATTAGCAGCGATGAGCTGCTCGTTGATGTATCAACAAGCAGTGCGACCTATCTGCAAGGACTTGCACGCATAGGAATCGATCAAATTGATGCTAACATCATTGACAGCCTCGCGGTGGGCGATACGGTAAAATTTGAGTTTGCTGGCTTTATGGGTATGAGCGAGCCTCCCTTTATTCCAGCAACTGCACTGGAAGTTGTGAGATAGTTTTACCTCCTCTTGCACTAGGGCTCCTGCGCCAGCTTGAGAGAACCGTGTTATATTGGTTGCTATCTGTGAGCAAAGGAGCCTTATGCGAGAACACCTTATTTACTTTTTTAGTGGCACTGGCAACAGTCTTTGGGCGGCGCTTAATCTTAAAAAGGCACTGGGTAACTGTGACGTACAATTGATGGAGTTAGCGAGCCAGCAGCCTGACGCTGCTCGCAGCATTGGTTTTGTCTTTCCCTGCTATTATTGGGGAGCACCCCATTTGGTCTTAGAGTTTTTTGCTCACCTGGACACTTCCAAACAAGAAGAAACCTATTACTATGCAGTGGTAACCTATGGTGCCATCTTAGGGTCTGCTCTGGGGCAAACGTCTGAGGCGCTCAATGCCTGCGGTATCCAGCTTGATTATGCAACAGGACTCAAGTCCTTTGCCAACAACGTGGCTGCCTATGACATGAGCAAGAGAGTTGCAGAAAAGACTGCGCAGGCAAAGCTCGTGCTGCAAGACATAGCGCCACTCATAGTAAGCCGCGAGTGCGCTCCTATCAAAAAGCCCTCGACGCTCATCAAGGCGTACAATAGATCATCCACCAAGGATTTTTACATTAAAGACAACAATTATCAGGTAAACTCATCGTGCGCCAGCTGTTTAACCTGTAACAGGGTATGCCCTGTACAAAACATTCAGCTAAAAGAAGGCAGGCCAACTTGGAATAACCGCTGTCAACACTGCCTGGCCTGTATACAGTGGTGTCCCAATCGTGCCATTGACTACGGTAAAAAAACGTATACGCGAGGTCGCTATACACATCCCGAAATTACCACTAAAATGTTCATTGACCATTTGGGTGGTGCTGGTGTGGTAGGCGCAAGTAGCTCAGGGCAGTAATAATAGTGCCGCTCTCGCTTGAGCGGATGTAACTGAAAGGATATTCCATGCAAGAGACCAAGCTTGATCTATACAAAGACTTTTACGAGATAAATGCCATTGACCCAGAACTGTTTGAGCGCTTTGAAGTAAAGCGAGGACTCAGGAACCATGATGGAACAGGAGTTATGGCTGGCCTCACCAATATTGCCAACGTGCATGGATACATTGTTATTGACGGCGAAAAATGCCCGGATGAAGGACGTCTATTTTACCGTGGACATGATATTTGCGATCTCGTGAGCGCAGACGACGTTACCAAACGCTGGAATTTCGAGGAGATTGCCTATCTGCTCCTCATGGGCAAGCTTCCTAATACTGAGGAGCTCGAGGCCTTGGTGGGCTGCATTGATGCCCAAAGAGAGTTGCCCGATGGCTTTACCCCTTCTCTCATTATGAAAGACACACCGTCTGACCTGATGAACCTGCTCGCTCGCTCGGTGCTCCTGCTCTATTCGACTGACCCAAACGCCGAGGATAGAAGCCCCAAGCACGAGATAGATACGGCGCTCTCACTAATATCGAGGATTCCGCGAATTATGGTGTTGGGCTACTTTGCTATTCAGGCGCGTTATAAGGGCGACTCTATGATTATGCACCGCTTTATTCCGGGTCAATCAACCGCAGAAACCATTCTCTCAATGCTGCGCCCCAACAGGGAGTTTTCTGCTGATGAAGCTCGCATGTTAGACATCATGCTCTGCCTGCATGCCGAACATGGCGGTGGCAATAACTCCACCTTTACCATGCGAACCATCACCTCATCTGATACTGATGCCTACTCGGCCTATTCTGCTGCCATTGGCTCTCTTAAGGGGCTGCGTCACGGCGGAGCAAATCATCAGGTGTTAGCCATGCAGCGCAATATCAAAGAAAACGTCAAAAACTGGAGCAACGAAGGCGAAGTAGCCGACTACCTCGAAAAAATTGTGAGGAAAGAGGCCTTTGACAGGACAGGGCTCATCTATGGTATGGGTCATGCAGTGTATACTTTGAGTGACCCACGCACGGCAATCTGTAGAGATAATGCTACTCGCCTGGTGCAGGGCACTGAGTTTGAAGCAGAGCTTCACCTGCTGCAGCTTATTGAGCAGCTTTCTCCCGAAGTATTCAATAAGGTTAAGGGTGGCAATAAGAGCCTTTGCGCAAATGTAGACATGTACTCTGGTTTTGTTTATACGATGCTGGGAATTCCAGAAGAGCTTATCACCCCCTTGTTTGCCAGTGCGCGCATGGTGGGCTGGGCGGCGCATCGCTTTGAGGAGATTGTTTCGGGCAAGCGGATTATTCGACCCGCCTACAAATCTGCGGTAATCGAGGAGTCGATTTGCCCTCCATATCAAAGTGATTAAGCAGTTCATTTGTGTGTATTTTGTATAATTGTACTTGCCGTTGGCACAGTATGATATCTTGATAATGGCAGTTTGCTACCGGGATAAAGCCATACATTCTGGTAGCATGGTAAAGGGATAGAGCACCTTGTGCTTGCGGATAACTTGAGAGGCACTGATTTAGTCGTCGTTTCGTAGATGAGAAGAAAGCATGGATAGCAGTAAGCAGAACATACAACCCGAGGGATTTGACACCAATCGTGTGAGCTACCTGTTGGACTCTGCGGCTTTGGCTGAGCAGGGCGGTAATTCTCGCCTGGCCATTCACCTTTACTGCGCTGCATTTGAGGCTTCGCAAGAGAGTGGCAGCGGTGTAGACGAGCGCGCGCTCAGCGGTCTGAGGCATGCCTGGAACCTGGCCTGCGAGCAAGGAGACCGCTCTACTGCAGAAACTATTTTTAATGATTTGGCTCCCTATAACTCAGACGAGCAGACGCGCTCTGCCTTAGCGGAGCTCCAAGAAATGGCCACGCAACAGCTCGGGCTCAGCAAGGAAGAAATGGAAGAAATGGCCATGGCGTTTGTTGACGAGATTCGCGACGCAGGAATCAACATTACAGCGCTTACCGATCGCTTTAACCCAGCGGGCAACTCCTTGGCTAATCCTTTGCAATTTGACGAGCTGGCTGCGTCTCTAACCGAAAGTTTGGTTGAGCCCCCCAACACCTCGACAGAAAACGATGATAGGCATGATATGCCAACTGCGGGCGAGGCTCAGGTTGCCAATGGCAGCGAGGGCGAGCGTCCTAACCTCGAGGTTTACCCCGACCTTCGCTACATTGACCTGGTAGGCTTTGAGCGAGCAAAGGAAAAAATGCGCATTTTTGGCATTGTTGATCCTCGAGATACCGAAATGAATAGCTTTTTACAGCAAGCCGAGTCTTTCCATGGCTTTTCAGGACCGGTGCTTACACAAAACTTTCTTCTCGTGGGCTCTTCAAGAGAGGATTGCGGGCTCTTTGCACAGGCAACGGCAAACGAGATTGGCTGGCCTGCCATAACTATGATTGTGGATGTTAATGAGCTGGGCGACGGTACCATTAAAGTCATTGCTCCGGTTAAGCGCTCCCTCTTTGGACCTCCACGACTTACTGACCTGCCAAACCCCTGTACACTGATAATTCAAAACATCGACATTTTGCAGGATCTGTTTTGGAACGAAGAGCAGGCCATCAATAGAGGCCAGGGTTCTTTAGGTTACCGAAGTACCGAGGAGGGCTCAAAGCCGCATGGCATGGGTAAGCAACCTGGTATACCCTTGGGGCCAAACACGCAAGGACAGCCTCATCACTCACTTCAAAACGAGGTGCTTGGATACTTGGGGATGTTGGTTGCCCGGGGAGGCGTTTTTGTAATTGCAACATCAGCACAGTCATCAGAAGAAAACCCCTTGGTACTCAGCGAGCAGCTTGAAAACCTCTTGGGCAAGCCTGTGGAGATTTGTGTTGACGCGCCGGACACGAATGAGCGGCACCAGGTGCTCAAGGCGTTTTCTGAAGACCACCCTTCCTTTCATGATTTAGATACCACAGGCCTTGCTCATCTGAGTGAAGGAATGAGCCGCTTTGAGATAGTTGCAAGTTGCCGCCAGGCAGTGGAAACAGCATATAGTGAGTCTCTTAAGAATCAGAGGCATCAGATGGTAAACCTGGAGGATGTTCTCACACAGTTTACTCGCTGCCTTGCCCAGGATTCTATGGCCTATCGGCTGGTTGAAGACTATTTGGTTACTCTATTTACTGCTAAATTAGAAAATGATTTGCTGCAAACTGATGTTATTCCTCACCAAATAAGCCTTGATTTGGACAATAGTGACAGTAGCTAAGGTCATTCAGCCAAATTTCTCTCTAGTCTGTAGTGATAATCACAAAAAAAGTATTAGAATTAGTTTTTATCATTTGTTGTCTACTAGGAGTGCGTCATAGATGGAAATTAGCAGGAAGACAGATTATGCAATTCGCTTGGTTGCAGCACTGATGCTCAACGACGGCAAGCCGCTGAGCGTGCGCAAAGCCGCAGCAATGCAAGAAGTACCTTATTCGTTTGCCCGGGGGATTCAGCATGATTTGGTCAAGAGTGGTGTTATTACTGCAGTGCGGGGTGCCCACGGAGGCATGATGCTCGCCATTGATCCCGAGCAGTTTACGCTCGCCGAACTCATCGAAACCCTGCAAGGCCCCATTAGCCTGGCTGTGTGCTTGTCCGAGGACGGCTGGTGTGCACGAGATAGTAGTTGTGTCTTTCACCAAGTATGGGCAAACGGTTCACGTATCATCCGCGACTACCTTTCGTCAATATCGATGAAGGATATCATAGAGGGCAAGAACCCTTATCTCAAAGAAAAGCACTTTTAGACATCTTATTGCTGTTGGCGTATGATGTTGTCGCGGCAGCCTTGCCCGCAGTTGTCTGACCTATGACCAAAGGACTTTACATGACTTATCAAAACCCCCCCGGTGTTAATGACCTACTGCCTGAGAGTGCCTATGGGATTCAGTACATTATCCGAGTTGCAGCCTACGTCTTTAAGCTCTACGGGTATCGTTATATTGAGACTCCTCTGTTTGAGAAGACCGAAGTCTTTACTCGAGGCATTGGCGAGGCAACCGACATCGTAGGAAAAGAGATGTACTACGTGTATCCCATGAGTGCGATAGACAAGATAGGGGAGGACGAAGGCACTTTTGGTGCGCTTACCGGTTTTTCACTTCGCCCTGAAGGAACCGCAGGCACTGCGCGTGCTGTAGTGCAGCACAATCTCTTTTCGCCGGGTGCTTCAACTGCCAAGCTGTGGTATGCGGGCTCGATGTTTAGACATGAGCGCCAGCAAAAGGGTCGCTATCGTGAGTTTAGGCAGATTGGCGCTGAGTGCATAGGTGCAACCGAACCTACAGCAGACGCAGAAGTTGTCCAAATGCTCATGAACCTTTTTACTGGGTTGGGCATACCACGGACAAGCATGGTGCTGAAGGTAAACTCCATGGGAGACCAAAAGTGCAGGCCGGCCTATCGAGATGCGGTGCGAAATTATGTCCTCACGCGAGAGTCTGACTTTTGCCCCGAATGTCTGCGTCGCGCAGACAACAACCCTCTCAGAGTGTTTGATTGCAAGAGTGCCGCGTGCCAGCAGGCCTTAGACGGTGCGCCTCGCATTACCGATCATCTTTGTAAAGAGTGTTTCATACAGTACGAGATGTTCAAGGCGCTGCTACGCACTTCAGACATAGATTATGTAGAAGACCATCGCTTAGTGCGTGGCTTTGACTACTATAGCCGCTCGGTGTTTGAGGTGCAGGTAGAAAGCGGCCTCGGCACGCAAAATGCTATCGGTGGCGGAGGGCGCTACGATGGGCTCTTAGAAGAGTATGGAGCCAAACACACGCCCAGTCTTGGGTTTGCTGTTGGCTTGGAGCGCATCTTGATGGTGTTGGAGGATTTGGGTGTAGTGCCACAGATGCCGCCAGCAGCGCGGGTGTATATTGCGGCTGCCGACGACGAGGCTCGTTCCGTTGCCTTTTTTCTGACGACTTTGCTGCGTGTGAAAGGGGCTGCTATTGAGCTGGATCACCAAGCGCGCTCTCTTAAATCACAGCTCAAATTGGCTGACAAGATTGGTGTTGAGTATACGGTAATCATTGGGTCAGACGAGCTGAAAAAAGGGGTTTACTCTTTGCGCAATATGCGTGACAGCACTCAAACGATGGTGACCATAGAGAAGCTCTATGAGATTTTGTTTGAAGAAGGGGAGTCAGCCGATGACGCTGGTGCGGCTGCTTCTGTTGTTGCTGCTGATGCTGCTGCTTCTGATGTTGCTGATGCTGCTTCTGATGTTGCTGATGCTGCTGCTGGCAGTGATGCAAATGCTGAACCCAACCCTACACTCAACCTTGCTCCCAGTCTCACTCCTGACTTCTTGTCGAGTTTTGCCTCGACCTACATGGCAGACCCCGAGCAAGACTCGCCACAAGATCTTGAGGCCAGCCCTACTCTCCCTCAAGAGAACACGCGAGCGGTGAGCCCCGAACTCGCTGCTTTTCAAAAAACGAGAACTGTGACCAGTAAGTGGCAGATTATCAAGGACGCACAAAGGCGGATAGAGGAACAAAATGACTGATTGGCTTAACACTCATAGCATGCATACCAAAACCTGTGGTGAGCTTTGCCCCCAAGATGTAGCCCACGGATCAAAGGTTACCCTTTGTGGCTGGGTGGGGCGCCGCAGAGACCATGGTGGTCTCATCTTTGTGGATATGCGCGACCGCACCGGAATCTCACAGATAGTCTTTGACCCCGATGTATGTGCGCCCGACACCTTTGAAGCAGGCGAGCGTATGCGCCCCGAGTGGGTGCTGCGTGTAAGTGGCTTTGTGCGTCCGAGACCAGAGGGAACGGCAAATCCCGACATGGCCACCGGCGAGGTAGAGCTTATGGTTGAAGAGGTCGAGATTCTCAACAGCTCCGAAACCCCGCCTTTTGCCATAGAAGATGGTATAGAAACCGATGAACTAACCCGCCTGCAATGGCGTTATTTGGATATGCGACGCCCCGAAGTCATGAGTGCCTTGCGCCTGCGCTCCAGCGTGACCGCTGCGCTGCACGCCGCCTTTAACCAGCGAGGCTTCATGGAAGTAGAAACTCCCATTCTGGGACGATCCACCCCCGAGGGTGCGCGCGACTACCTCGTGCCCTCTCGCCTCAATAACGGAAAGTTCTATGCATTACCCCAAAGCCCTCAGCTCTACAAGCAACTCCTCATGGTGGCGGGCTTTGAGCGCTACTATCAGATTGCTCGCTGCTTTAGGGATGAAGATCTGCGTGCCGACCGTCAGCCGGAGTTTACCCAGCTCGACGTAGAAATGAGCTTTGTTTCTAGCGACGACGTGTTAGGCATGATGGAAGACGTTATGGCAGAAGTACTTGCGAGTGTAGGAGTTGCCGTGGAGGTACACCACGAGCTGCGCAGCACCCCCGTGCCGGTAGTTACTGGCGTGCAAAGCTCGGTAAGATTTCCCCTGCCACGCATGTGCTACGCAGAGGCCATGGGTCGATTTGGTAATGACCGCCCCGACATTCGCTTCGGCTTGGAGCTACAGGATGTCTCCGAGCTGGTTGCCGCCTGCGGCTTTAAGGTTTTTGCCGGAGCAGTAGAGAATGGGGGAGTGGTCAAGGCCATCAATGCCAAGGGTGCCGGCGACCTCTCGCGCGGTGAGATAGATAAACTCGGCGAGGTGGCTACTACCTATGGAGCCAAAGGCATGGCGTGGATTGCCTTTACCTCGGCAGGTGAAGCTAAGAGCCCCATCATCAAATTCTTGGGAGAAGAGGTTCTTGAAGCGCTTAAAACAGCCCTCGACGTTGCACCGGGCGACTTAGTAGTATTTGGTGCCGACAGCTTTGAAGTGGTGTCTGCCGCCTTGGGAGCTGTGCGCCTTGCCCTGGCTGATGTATTAGGGGTAGAGCGCAGTGGGCATAGCCTTTGTTGGGTAGTGGACTTTCCGCTTTTTAACTATGACGATGACGCCAAGCGCTTTACTGCCAACCATCACCCCTTTACTCGTGTAAAGGACGAGGATCTTGACCTGCTCGAGAGCAATCCAGCAAGCTGCGGCTCTTATTCTTATGATCTCATTATGAATGGCTACGAACTGGGTGGCGGCACCCTGCGTATTCATTCTCGTGAGCTTCAACTTCGTGTGCTCAAGGCCATGGGCTTTAGTGAGGAAGAGGCTCTCGAGCAATTTGGCTTCTTACTTGACGCACTCTCTTTTGGAGCCCCACCCCATGGTGGAATTGCACTGGGTCTTGATCGCTTGATCATGTTGCTTGGTGGCTTTGAGTCTATACGCGATGTCATAGCCTTTCCTAAGACCTCCAGCGGTGGAGATCCGCTTACCGGTGCCCCCGCTGCAGTTGAAACCCGCCAACTCCGCGAGCTAGGCATCAAGCTGTCCTAGAAACTGTCCGCTGCACATCAGACCCTCGCCTGTCAAGCGTGCCAGTGCACGCTCTGTTAATGTTTGCTAGTATTGGCACAATAGATTTTGAGGGAGGGATGACTTATGCCAGTTGTAGAAATCAAGCAGTTGGTAAAGAAGTTTGGACAGTTTAGCGCACTTGACGGTATTGACTTTGAGCTCGATGAAGGTCAGGTGCACGCCTATCTCGGGCCTAATGGCGCAGGCAAAACCACCACTATTCGTGTCTTGCTCGGTATCCTGAGAGCCACCTCAGGCGAGGTAGAGATATTTGGTAAGGATGCTTGGAAGCACTCAGTTGAGTTGCATCGCCGCCTTGCCTATGTGCCGGGGGAAGTAAATCTGTGGGACAACCTTACCGGCGGTGAGGTAATCGACCTCCTGCTATCTCTAAGGAAGGATGGCAAGAATCACAAAGAGCGGCGTGATTTCTTCTGCAAACGCTTTGAGCTTGACCCTTCAAAGAAATGTCGCACCTACTCTAAGGGCAATCGCCAAAAAGTGGCTCTGGTTGCAGCGCTGGCCTCAGATGCTGAACTTCTCATCTTTGACGAGCCTTCCAGCGGCTTGGATCCTTTGATGGAAAAGGTCTTTTCTGACACTGTTTTGGAGCTCAAGAAAGAGGGTAAGAGCGTGCTGCTCTCAAGCCATATCTTAAGCGAGGTAGAAAAACTCGCAGATAGAATCAGCATCATTAGAGCAGGCAAGATTGTTCAAACCGGAAGCATGGAAGAAATATCGCGGGTTGCAGCAGGGCGCACGCTGGAGGAACTATTCTTAAGCGAGTACAAAGAAGCCAATTGAGGGGGTGGAGCCCATGAAGTCTTTTGCGGGGTTTTGGGAGTACGTACGTTTTATTCTTGCGCGAGAGCGGATAGTCAGCCCTCTATGGATTGTGTCGTTGGCAGGGTCGGCAGCCCTATTTGCCAGTATGTACCCGGGTCTCTTTACCTCAGCTGATGCGCTCACTGGCATGGCACAGACCATGGACTCTCCGGCCATGGTAGCCTTGATGGGACCCGTCTACGGACTTGACTCCCTCTCCATAGCCATGTCCATGGCACAGCAGTGCCTTATATGGTTTGCCGTGGCAATCGTTGTCATGAACATATTTTTTGTAAACCGCTACACGCGCGCAGATGAGGAGCTAGGTAGGTTCGAGATGTTGCGTGCACTTCCGATGGGCAGGCTTACTAATGTAGTGGCTACATTGCTCTGCGCGCTATTGCTCAATGTGCTCATCTCTGGCCTCACCATGCTTGGCCTGCTGGTTGTTAATCTCGAAGGTACAACTATCATGGGTAGCTTGACCTATAGCTTTGCTCTTGGTGGCATAGGCTTTTTCTTTGCTGCTCTCACTGTACTGCTTGCGCAGCTGCTCCCTACCTCTCGTGGTGTACTTGCCTGTTCGTTTGCGATCTTTGGTGCATTCTACATCCTCCGAGCCTGGGGCGACCTGCAAGCTAATGTGGCTTCTTATTTTTCGCCCATTGGTGTGGGCATCAAGGTTGCTGCGTTTTATGACAATAATCTGTGGCCTCTGGCAGTGCTTTTTTGTGCTGGCATATTCCTCACGATTCTTGCCTGTGCGGTCTACATAAAAAGAGACTTGGGTGAAGGCGTCATTCCAGCCCAGCCTGGAAGAAGGAATGCCTCGGTGCTGCTTAAGAGCCCCTTTGGTCTGGCATGGAGGCTGAGTCGCAATGCAGTGCTCGCCTGGGCTCCCACGGCCTTGGTTGCTGGCGCAGTATATGGCTCAGTAGTTGGCGAGATCAATAACATGGTGGCAGATAATCCCTTGCTCCAACAAATGGTGGAGGGCTCGAGTGCTGGCACCTCACTGGTGGGCAGCTACATAGCCATGCTCTTTAGTATCATGGCAATCCTTGGAGCCGTACCCGTGGTTAATGCCGTCTTGAAGATTCGCTCAGAGGAAAAGCGCAAGCGCATAGAGCAGGTGTATGCTACTGCAACGTCACGAACTACCTTGTTTGCTGGTTATATCCTTATTGCGCTGTTGCAAAGTCTTTTGTTCATGCTGCTTTCCACCCTGGGGTTTTATGCTGCTGGCGCATCGACGGGTTTGCTGGTGCTATCTGATCTCTTACAGGCATCGCTGGTGTATCTTCCTGCGCTTTGGCTTATGCTGGGGTTTTCGGTAGCTCTCGTAGGCTTGCTGCCACGTTTGACCACGCTCATCTGGGCGCTCTTTGCCTACTCCTTCATGATTGTCTACTTTGGCCGAATGTTTACCGACCAACTGCCCAGTTTGGCCTTTATCCTTTCTCCCTTTGGCAACGTCCCTCAGCTTCCTGTAGAGACTTTGAGCGCTACACCCCTGGTTGTTCTTACGGTGCTCTCTCTTGTCCTGGTAGCCGTTGGCCTTGCAGCCTACCGTCAAAGAGACTTGCAGTAGCCTTGTGTGTTGGCAGGTAACAAATGAGCACGACACAGCTTCTGATGCCAATCAATAAGCTACAATACTACTCGGCCCCCTTAGCTCAGGGGATAGAGCGTCTGCCTCCGGAGCAGAAGGCCACTGGTTCGAATCCAGTAGGGGGTGCCATCAGGCATATGTTGCCTATGCAAATCATGCCACTGCAAGCTATACCTCCCAGGAGATGAAGGCCCATTTGATGGAGCGGAATGCACCCGAGGCTTCTCTTTTGAGTGAGCTAATGTAGCGAAGCTCCGGATGATAGCCCATCTTAAAGAGGATGTTAAGCCCGTAGATATAATCGGGCAAAAAGGGCATGCCGTCTTTTTCTTCTCCTATTACGTGGCTTGAGCGGGGGCCAAAATCGGTGGCCAGGGTGGCTGCTGCCTTACGACGAGCAACTCTGCCCAGTCGTTCAAAGGCATCCCAGAGGTCACGCACCATGATGGATCGAGAGGCAACTGCAACATCCACAGATTTGCTGGCAATGCCTGAATCCTCCCAGTTGTCTGTCCAAGAGAATTGGCGCACGTCTATACCCTGCACACCAGCATCCTTACAGTGTTGCGTCAGCATCTCAAGCATCTTAGGCGAGAAGTCGGCGGCCATTACAGGATGCCCAGCCTTGGCCAGTGGAATAGCCAGGCCGCCATTACCACAGCCCATGTCAAGAACTGTTTCGCCCGGTAGAAGCTCCAGGAATTCTATGAAGCTGTCCGAGTACCCAGACGCATTATCACCCTCTTGGTAGGCACCAAACTCCTGAGCACGCAAATCCCAGTAGTCAGCATCATCGGGTGCTTTTCGCTTGCTGTCTCTCTCTGTCCAGAGGCCTCGCCAGTCAATATCTACAAGAGGGTTCATGTTGCTTCAAACTCCACTTCTATTCCAACTCAAGCCTTATCTTTAAAGCAGTTAATACAGCTAATAAAGTATCCTGAGCTCATCATACCAGTCTTATGTCGTAGAGAGGTAAGCAACGTCGCGTGCGCATGGCGATAAAGTGTGCGTGAGCAGTGGCTTAATGACAGTTTCTGGCCAGTAAGAGCGACAACTGATGAAGAAGCGTTGCCCTAGAAACGATTAACGTTGATAACGCAAGGTGTTACTATATCAACATGATTCTTTCAGGAGTAAAGATTGAAGGCTCCACACATGAGGTAATCGTCTTGATTGGGAATTTGGATACCACACAATCACTTGCAACGATGGTGAGCTGCTCCCTCGGGTGTTTGGGCAAGATAAGCATAAGGAGGTCAGATTATGCAAGAGTTTACATCGAGAAAATGGTACTACGATGATCGAATACATGTTGGTATAGACTACGGCAGTGCTGAGGAAGTAAGGCTTTACGAAGATGAGTTTGGACAGGGAGCCAACAGGTCTGACGAGGCTAAGGAGCTCATTGACGCATTAAGGCTCACCAACACAAGCACAGTGTTGGATATTGGCACTGCAACCGGCACCTTGGCTATAGAGCTCGCCAAGCTCTGTAAGCAGGTGCATGCGATAGACATCTCAGAGCCAATGCTGGAGTGCGCAAAAGCCAAGGCAAAGAAGCTGGAGCTTAGCAACATAGAGTTTGTCTACGCTGGATTTCTTTCTTATCAATATGCAGATGAAACAATGGATGCTGTCTTTACCAAGTACGCGTTTCATCATCTGCCTGATCATTGGAAATTCGTAGCGCTTAAAAGAATATATGACATACTCAAACCAGGTGGCAAGTTCTATCTCAAAGACGCGATACTATCAGTGGATATACAAGAGTTCTACGACTTTGCAGACGAGTGGGTTGCCCTTGCAACAAAGGGATACGGGCAGAGAGGGGAAGAGGCCGCAGTCTTATTTGTGAGAGATGAATATCCTACCTACGTATGGATTGTTGAAGAAATGCTCGGCCGCGTGGGATTTATTATTGACCAGAATGAGACCCAGCAAAAGATGCACACAACTATCGTTTGCACCAAACCTTAAGCAACAACAGGTTGCTTTACTTTGGGTATGGTCGTGCTATATTGAGCAGAAAAGATAAGCTTGCAGTTTTAACAGAAAGAAGGAAACATGACTGTTGCCAAAGCTCTCCTTGATGTGCGCAAGAAGAATAATCTTACCCAAGATGACGTGGCCTCCACGCTACATGTTACCCGGCAGGCTGTTTCGCGCTGGGAAAACGACGAGACTATGCCTACGATAGACATGCTAAAGACGATTGCTACCACCTATGGTCTTGATGCAGCAAGCTTGCTTGGGTTGCCCGAACCTCCGATCTGCCAGAGCTGTGCCATGCCGCTTAAGGAGGTCTCGGATCTTGGCACCAATGGTGACAGTACGGCAAGCTTCGAATACTGCACTCATTGCTTTGCTGAGGGCTCCTTCACCCTTGATTGCACGATGGAAGAAATGGTAGAAAACAACCTCCGCTACCTTAAAGAGTATAATGCTGAGAACGGCACCAGCTTTTCTGAAGAAGAGGCGCGTGGCTTTCTCACAGCACACCTTGCAACCCTCAAGCGCTGGTAGGTTCTGGCAAGCCCTGTGTCAAAGCTCATTAACCCTGTAGCTTGCTCTGGATTAACTTGAGCGCGGTGCTTTGGCATGAAAAATGTAATTATTGCCAGAAAATTGCGTTTAAGGGTTGGTTTCTCGACAAATGCTGAGCAAATTGGCAGAAAGCTGCTGTTTAGCCCCAAGAAGGGGCCAAAACGTGGACGATATTTGCCCCCAAACGAAAATTTCTGGCAATAATCGTTGAATTGCTGCCAAACTGTAGGGCTGCAGGGATTTCAGGAAGGCTAAGAATCAGCGGGGCTACTCCTGAGCTCCCTGCTTCCTGTTGAGTGGTAGCTTGAGCGGTTGCCCTGTTTCAGAACCCGGAGGCCTCCGCCAGCTGCGGGGCTTAATTCGCTTTGCGAATTGCCCCGCACGCGCTCCAGAATCTGAAACAGGGTATGCTCCAGGCGAGTGCCTGAATAGTAACATGCAATGAGAAAAACAGAGCCAGATATTGAGCGCTCGTTGCTAAAGCTCGGAGAAGATGTACACTTGTCTGAGTGCACAAAGGGAGGGAGGACTGGAAGTGAGCAATAGCACACAGATATACGAGTTTGAGGCAGTCATTCAAAAGGTAGAGGGCATCGATGGAGCATTTGTAGTGTTTCCCTATGACATCAAAGAAGAGTTTGGCAAAGGGCGTGTCAAGGTTCATGCGACCTTTGATGGCGAGCCCTATAATGGCAGCGTGGTCAACATGGGAAGGAAAAACCCAGACGGCTCTATTTGCTACCTTATAGGAATTCGTAAAGATATACGAGAAAAGATTAACAGGCAGCCAGGCGATA
>WQXH01000046.1 GCA_009784945.1 Coriobacteriia bacterium
TATAGCCTTGCATTGCACTCCATAGATCTCGTGACCTATGAGAGTGTTGAGGTAGACCCAAAGCTTCAAGATGAAATCCAAAAGCTCTCTTTTACTGCCGACTCCAACTTCTATGTACCACCAACACTTTTTGTTGATCACTACAATCCAGGTGGTTTTGGTCTTTATACGCAAAGCGGTATTTATAGGGCAACAGATAGCACACTGGTAGAAATTGCACATGCCCAAGACACGAGAATTGCTGACCCCAGTAAGTCTATCTCTGAGTGTGTGTTTATCAATGAAAGCGATTTCTTACTGGTTGCAGGTGACAGAAACAATTACCTGTCTGGTTTGGCTCTCTACAAATACGTACTTGGAAGCGATGTAAGTGATGCTACTGGTGAGATTAAGGTCTACTCACTGAAAGATAGTGCAGACTTACGCTATGCCGTTACACTCTTTAAAGACAAGTATCCCAATGTGGCCGTAACGGTAGACATTGGACTGAGTGGTAATTTGACCTCAGTAGAAGACGCCATACGGAGTCTTAATATTGAGCTGCTTTCTCAAGAAGGCCCTGATGTTATCTTCCTTGACGGCTTACCCATTGAAAGCTTTATTAAACAAGGCATCCTGCATGATGTTTCTGATATCCACGAAAGGCTTACGCTATCAAATCTGTATTATCAAGCTATCATTGATACCTTTTTAGAAGAAGGCAGCTGCTACGCCCTTCCTGCCCGCTTTGGTTTACCCATTGTGTTTGGGTCTGAAGAGATGGTAAGCAGTGTTGACAGCCTGTCTGACTTGGTCGAAGTTGCAAAGCTTTACTCTGAGAGGCCAGGCTCATTCCTTGCTGCCCCACTGGAGAGGACACTACTTTTAGCAAGCTATAATAGTTGTTTTGTTGATGGGAATGTGGATGCAGTGGGGCTTAGGAGCTACTACGAGTGCATCTTTGAGATACACTCCATTTTGTTAGATAGCAAAGTAAGCTACCCCTATTTGGGAGAAGACTTTTCACATGTAGACTCAGAGATTGCTGGAGTTATCGAGCATCTGCTTGATGGCTCCAACAGTTTTCTGGTTGCTCTTCTCAACGAGGAATGGGATTGTGGCATTACGTTTGAGCTTTCTAAAGGCTACAATGACGCTCCTATGGAGGCTGCTCTACTGACCTTGGGCGAAGACAATACCTTTATACCATGTGCTACCGTTGGCATCAGGCAATCTACAGAAGATCTGGATCTTTCAAAGGAATTCGTTGAAATCATGTTTTCTGGCGACTTCCAAGAAATCAACCAAAGAACCGGGCTTTCGATAATGAAAGAAATAATAGTCAGCGAGTTTACCTTAGAGGGCGTTGGGCTTGTACTTATTGACACCAACGAGAACTACTATGTCGATGAAATTCCAGAAGAAAACGTTGCGGCATATAAAGAAATGTTTGCCTCTCTCAATAGCCCTGTGATTGTTGATAGTTTTATTGAAAGCATAGTGCTCAAGCAAACTCAATTGCTCCTTTCTGGCGAAATTACAATAGATGATGCAGTTGATGAAACAATAAAGAGAGTCAGTTTATATTTGGTTGAGTAGTACAGAGTTGCTTGATAGTGGAGGGGCATGATTGCGGACCAAGCCCAGAGTGACTGACAGGAGAGATTGCGTTAATTACATTGGGAAAATCCCATACAGAAGGAGGCTTAAATGGATATGAGAATAACACCAACGCGCAAAGCACTTAGTGTGAGCTGCCGTCTTTTACTAGCGCTCACCTTGCTTTTGATAATGCCTTTGAGTGCTTGTGCTCAAGAGGATAGACAAGGAGCAGGCGCCAGCTCATATGGATATGCTCAAACAGCAATTGCTCTGCCTGAAAATACCCAATTTGTTTGGTCGATAGAAAAAGTAAGCTCGGGCTCACTTTGGTTGATGGGAGCAAGGGTTGACTTTGATACTGTTTCCTACGTGTTATGGGAGCTCAATGAGGCCAATTCGTGGGAAGAGAAGCTTGACATCAGCGATCTGTTGGCACTGAGTCAAAGCGACTACGTTGCTGCCTCTCCCATACTGAAAAGCAATAAAGTGCTCTGCTTTGTCTACGATACAGAAGACTTCTCAAAGGGAATGAGGTTTTATCTCATCGATTTTGAGCTTGAGGATGACTATCGCGAGCTGCAGATTGACACTTCAAGATTTATTAAGGAAAACAGCCAAGAGCTTCTTCAAGGCTCAACTGCTCAGTTATGGTCACTAAACAATGACCGTCTTCTTGTTCAAGACTCCAGCAGCTCATTGTTTATTATTGACATTACCAGGGAGACCATTGAGCCCGTGCCTTTGCAGGAAACCGACAGTAACCGGCGCTTTTTGTCTGCTGCAGAATTAGATGAGACGGTGTATATGTTGTATGAGGATGCAGCTGACCATTACGCATCGAAGCTTGGCATTCTTGACGTATCAACGGGTAGCTTCAGCAGCTTGGATGAAAATAAATATGAGGGCTTAGCTGCAATGCTTGATGATGACGACAGTCGTGAATCTTTTGGAGTGCTGCCTGCTCTAGAGGGCGACTCCAGTTTTGAGGACAGAATAATAATCTGCCTTGGTAGCGGCATCTATGAGCTCAGTAACAATATAGTAAAGAAAGTAGTAGATGGCGAAGAAACTGTCATGTATAACCCTGCCGAATTAGTCCTAGGCTGCACATTTGACAGTCAAGATGACTTCTTTCTTTTTTGCGTGGACACAAATGCTTCTGGGCTGGCCTCGCCTTACGCATTATACAAGTACACAAAAACCGTTGATACCCAGGTGTCATCTACACAACTCAGGATTTTTTCTTTGGAAGATGACCCTGCGGTAAGGCAGGCCGTTGCACTTTTTAAAGATGAACACCCTAATGTAGAGGTAAAACTTGAGATAGGCATGAGCTCAGAGGGCATAACTGCAGAAGATGCCCTCAGAAATCTTGATATTGAGCTCTTGGCAGGAGAAGGGCCTGACATCCTCCTTCTTGATGGACTTCCTACAGAAAAGTATATCCAATACGAAACGCTCCATGACCTTACAGAAATCTACACTGAAGCCCTCTCCTCCGAGCTCTATTACGACAACGTTATTAATGCGTTTGTCTTTGAGGGCCACTGTTATGCTCTGCCTATGCGATACACTTTTCCGCTGGTCACAGCAGCGAGAGATAAAGTCGACAGACTGGATAGCCTTTCTGCGCTCGTTGAGTTGGCCAGAGAGACAGTTGCTCACGACCCCAACTCAATGGTCTTTTGCAACATGGCTGTTGTTGGCAACTTGCTCACTGCCACATATCCGGAGATTTTTGTAGATGGAGAACTTAACGAGGAAGCTTTGATGGAGTTCTTTGGATACGCAGGGGCACTTTTTGAGATCCTTGAGCCAATTGATAGAGAGAAGAGTGTGCTTCCAGTATTGAGTAAAGAGGCGCACGGTCATGAAGCTGATGAGGTGTTTGACTCGCCAGACTTTGGTCGCTTCCTTTTGCTAGAAGATGACAATCAAATATTGATAGCCCAATTAAACATGGAGCAAGACTTAGGCATGAATGAAGTTTTTGTCCAAACCGTCAAAGCTGATCTAACAAGTCAGGTCTTTTCGGTCAATCAATACAACTGTTTTATCCCTAAAGCCTGTGTTGCAATAAATGCTGCCAGTAATGAAATTGAGCTGTCTGAGTCTTTTGTGCGCATGATGCTCGATCAAAAGTGCCAAAGTGTCAGCAGCTACGGTGGAGGACTGTCTATCAGCAAGACAGTTTTTGTCAATGCGGTAGAGTACCCCTTTGCTGCAATGCTTGAGGATGGAAGGGATTTATTCATTGACCCATTGTCAGAAGAAACTGTACAGGCGTATCAGGCTCTCTTTGCCTCCCTTGACACTCCGGTGGTTGTTGACAAGGTCATTGAAGCTGCAATTAATGAGGAGCTGCACCGATACCTGGAAGGAGAAGCATCTCTTGAGGACGCAGTGAGCAACTGCGTTAAGAAAATCAGCCTCTACCTTGCGGAGTAAGCTGAAAGACCTTCACCCATAGGTCGCACGAGCAGAGCCAAAGGGCAGCTTACTGCTTTTTCTTCTTCTTGAATCGATAGATAATAAAGACAACAAAGCCGATGACGGCAAGTACTATGGTAGAAAGCACTACAAGAAAGAGGACGTGCTCTTCTGGTTTGCTATAAACATGAGCAATGGTATCCAAAAAGCCATTGAGGCCATTCTCAAAGGCAGACGGTTCGTTGGGCGGCCCGTAGAGAGGTGTTGGATCTGGATCAATCACATTTGAAGGTGGACCATACAGAACCATTGGGGATCCAGGATCCAATGTGGGATCCACAAGTATGTCATCAGAAGGCGGCCCGTAGAGCTCTTGGGGCTCGGAGGCGTCCATGAAGCGACTCGAGCCTTCATTCACTATGCCCACTTTACCTACTCCGCTCATAACGACACTGACTTCCACTCATTCAATCAATTTCTTGATACACCTCTGTTGTTGCCTATTATCAAAATCAAAGGTGTGTAGGCTGCCGCCCAAACAAGCATCCCAAACTTCGCAATTGCCACAGATATGAGAGTAGCGAGCTCTCTCATCTCTATGAAAAGCATAGCGGTTTTCCCACACTTTGAAAAGGTCAAACCCAACATCATCGTCAAAGAGCCTGCCCTGTATGCTCACCTTGTTGCGAGGGATATTGGGGCACGCTGCCAGACTGCCGTCATGAAGAATCGACATCACCTCTTTGCCGGCAAAGCACCTGAAAGTCCAGGGACGGGCACGCCTTTCGTACTCACCCAAATGCGAGGGGCAGGCGTATCTCACTGGAAGGCGGGGAGAATTGCGGGCAAGAACAAAGTCCAGCAGTGTGCGCAGCTGCTGACCGTTGAGCATCAGCGCAGAGTCTTCTTGGGCGCGCCCAATGGGGTCGGTAGCGGCAAGGCGCCAGGAGCCCAGGCCTTTCATCTTGAGTAAGCGCCCCAGCAGCATGTCAAGCTCGTCCAGGTTGAGTGGGTTGACGATGGTTGTTACCTGCACCTCCCTGGCAAAGTTTGCGGTCAACAGTGCCTCAATGTTTGTCATTACCAGGTCAAATGAGCCGGGAGAATTACGAAGCTCGTCATGAGTAGCACCAAAGCCATCTATCGAGATAGAAGCCGAACGCATATCAGCAGCTCGCAGCTGCTCGATGACCTCCTTGTTAAGCAGAACACCATTGGTCGTCAATCCCCAGGCATAACCGAGCTCCTGCGAAGCGCGGGTCATGACCTCCATGAGGTCATGACGCACCAGGGGCTCGCCTCCGGTTATTGCCAAGAAGGGCAGACGCTGTCCGCTGCCAGAGAGCCTTTCTTTGAGAATGCGCAACGCTCTGATAAAGTCTTCGCCGGATAAATCCTTGGAAGGCAGGGCGGAGGCTCTTGAGCCGCAGTGGCGACAATGCTGATTGCACTTTAGTGTGCATTCCCAAAAGAGGGTGCGTAGAGGGTAGGAAGGCTGCCGCTTGCCCTGCTGAAGCCCTTGCAGTTCTCGCTGCTCTAGTCGGGCAATCTTTCTTTGTTGATGTTGCTGTAAGGCTTGCAGACCTAGCTTACTAAAGTATCGTGGTGTTCTTTGGCTCATGCGAACGGCTCTCGTGGTGACAGGGAGCGCCCCCTTCTGTCTCCCCCTTTTGTCTCCTCAGCCCAGTTCATGGTAAAGCTTGAGGTACTTTTTGGCTGAGCGTTTCCAATCGAACTTGGTTTTGCGGGCGTTGTCAAAAAGACCCTTCCAGGCTGCCTCATCGTTTTGATAAAGGTCTACGGCGCGCTCAATGGCATAGAGAAACTCGTGGGCGTTAAAGTTGGCAAAGGAAAAACCGTTGCCCTCGCCGGTTATCTCGTTATAGGGCAATACTGTATCGCGAAGTCCACCAGTCTCGCGCACAATAGGGATGGTACCGTAACGCATGGCTATCATCTGAGCAACGCCGCAGGGCTCAAAACGCGAGGGCATGAGCAGCATGTCAGCAGCAGCGTAGATGCGGTGTGCGAGTTGTACGTCATATCCCAGGTAGATGGCAAGTTTTTCGGGGTAACGCCAAAGCATCTCCTCAAAGAACTGCTCATAGTGATACTCGCCAGAACCGAGAACGACCAATTGAACGTCCAAGCCCATTATTTCGTCAAAGACATGTGTCAAGAGGTCAACACCTTTTTGGTCTACCAGCCGACTTACAATAGCCAAGAGTGGAGCATGCGATGTTCCAGTAACACTCAGGAATAAGGGGTTAGTGTTTTTGGCATCTGGACACACGGAGGCAAAAGCCGTGTGCTTTTTCGCGTGCTCCACCCTGGTAGCCGGCAGCCCCAGAAGTTTTTGTAATTGGTATTTATTCTCAGCCTTTTTTGCAAGCGAGCTCCTGAAGGGAACAAAGATGAGTGGGTCATTCATCGGATCGTACTTTTGAGTGTCGATGCCGTTTAAGATGCCACTGAGCTTGTAGCTGTTATCGCGCAATACGCCGTCTAAGTGCTCGCCATAGTAAGGGTCTTGGATTTCGTAGACGTAGCTCGGACTCACGGTGGTGATTCTATCGGCGTAGTAAATGGCGGCCTTAACCAGATTGACTGCATCAAAGAACTCGAGGCTGCTCCAGAGCTCATCGCTTGGCTCCAGTCCAATGACGTCTCTCATCACCGTGGGCGAAAAGACACCCTGATACTTGACGTTGTGAATGGTAAAGACCGTTTTGATGTCGTAGTAGAACAAATCGCTCCGATAGCCGTTGCGAAGCAAAATAGGAATCAAGGCTGTTTGCCAGTCGTGACAGTGTATGATGTCTGGCTGAAACCCAAGGTGTGGCAGACAGTCGAGAACCGCCCGACAAAAGAAGGCGTAGCGCTCGGCTTCGTCAAAATGCCCGTATATGCCATCGCGGCAAAAATAGTAGTCGTTGCAAATGAAGTAGTATTGGATGTTGCCCATTTTTAGGGTCTCAACACTGCAATGGGCGTCTCGCCACGAAACCTTTACGTTAAAGCTAAAGAGATGCTCACGCTCGGCCACCAATGATGGGTCTATGGCACTATAAAGCGGCATGAAAACGCATACCTCTGCTCCCTCAGAGGCCAGCGCTGCTGGCAGGCTGCCGCCTACTTCTCCCAAGCCACCAGTTGTGATGAAGGGACTTGCTTCTGAAACAGCGTGCAGTACTTTCATTAAATCACCTTTTCTGGGGTGTCAGGAGCACGTTTCGTGGTGTCAGGGCAACGTACCCCTGACACAGCTTTTATATAACCGAGTACTTGCCAATGATGACTGGTTCCTCGGGCTTTCCTTTGAGTACCACGTTGTCATTAACCTTGACGCATTTGTCTAAGATGACGTTTTCGAGCTTGACGTTTTTGCCCACATGGGTCTTATGCATGATGATGCAGTTTCTTACCTCGGCCTTTTCGGCAATCTTTACCTCACGCGAGATAACGCTTCCTTCTACTGTTCCGTCAATGAGACTGCCGCTTGAGACCAGCGAATTGCTCACCTCAGCCTTAAAGCGATAGCGAGCAGGCGGGTTGTCCATAATCTTGGTGTGAATGGGGCTTTGGGGAGTAAAAAGCTCCTGGCTCACCTTGGGATCCAGCAGCGCCATATTGCACTGGTAATAGGTGAGCACCGAACTGATCTTGCCAAAGAATCCGCTGTGCTTGTGAGCGCCCACCTTAAGTGTATCCAGGTTCTCGGCAAGAATATCAAACAAATCCATGTTTATGGCAAAGGGCGAGCTGGAAATAATGTCGTGGAGCAGCTGCCGCTTGATGATGCCCATACCGGTGTAATAGGCAGGCCCAACCTTGACGCCCGTGGCGTCCTCGCTCTTATCATACTCCCACCAGCCGGCCACGCTGTGGTCATGTGCTACGTTTAAACGCAGCAAAGAACGTGTGTCTCCATAAGTTGACACATCGCTTGCGTATATTAAGGTAACGTCTTGGTCTTGACTGTTATGAAAGTCGAGAGCCTTGGCCACATCGACGTTAGCCACAAAGTTTGCTTCTGAAAAGATGACATCGTCCTTCGTGCTCTTTTGAAGAAACTCGATACTGCGGTGCAAGTCGCGCAGCGGAAAATGCCACTGCCGTGGGCGCAAACCCTGATTGCCTCCTGGCAAGATGTAGAGACCCTCCGATTTGCGGTCGAGAGCCCATGCCTTACCAGCGCCCAAATGATCAAGCAGTGGGCGATAGTGGTACGGCGTTATGATGCCTACGTTGCGCACTCCGGCATTAACCATGCACGAGAGGGTAAAGTCCAAGATACGATAACGACCACCAAAAGGTACGGCTCCCAGCGGGCGTACCTCAGTAATCTGCTCAAGCACCTCGTTGTTATTGTTGAGGGCAAGAATGCCAATAGCACGGCTCACTTTGCACCCCCTTCTCCCACAAAGACATTGCTCCCCTCTTCGATGACGCTGCCGTCTTTGATGACGGCGTTCTCCTCGATGAGCGCAATGCCCGACTTGCGGACGTTTGTTCCGCCAGTCTCAATGCCTATGGAGCAGTTGGCCCCTATGTTTACTCCCTCACCCACGATACTTCTTTTAACTTTTGTTGCGCTGCCTATGCGGCTCTTTTGCAAGAGAATCGAGTCCTTGACCACGGCACCCTCTTCTACGTAAACACCTTGAGCCAAGATGGAGTTTTCTACGGTGCCATAGATGACACAGCCATTGGAGATAAGACTGTTGCGCACCCGCGCATTGGGGCTGGTGTAGTGCGGCGGCAGGATTTCTTCGTTAGAAAAGGTGCGCGAACCGCTGGCAAAGATGTCAAACTGGGGGGTTTCGAGCAGCAGTTCCATGTTGGCGTTGTAGTAGCTCTCTATCGTACCTACATCTTTCCAGTAACCTTTGAAGGTGTAGGTATAAAGCTTCTTTTTTTGCTCCAGCAAGCGGGGGATGACGTTTTTTCCAAAGTCCTTTTCGGATTTTGGATCAGCCTCGTCTTGGAGCAGGGCTTTTTCTAAAACCGGCCAAGAAAAGATGTAGACACCCATGGAGGCAAGATTGGAGTCTGGCTCTTTGGGTTTTTCAGTAAACTTGAGAATCTTTCCATCCTCAGCTGCTGTGATGATGCCGAGCTGTGTAGCTTCTTGCAGCGTTACCTCCACCGCCGAGATGGTCAGATCGGCTCCTCTGGATTTATGAAAATCCAGCATGGCTCCATAGTTCATATGATAGATGTGGTCGCCGGAGATGATGAGCACGTACTGCGGGTCGTAGTTTTGTATGTAGTCGATGTTTTGGTAAATAGCATTTGCGGTGCCTTCATACCAGGTTCCGCCGCTCTCTCCTACATAGGGGGGCAGGATCGAGAGCCCTCCCGACATGACGTCGAGGTCCCAAGGCGTGCCCATACTGATGTAGTTGTTAAGGCGAAAGGGTTTGTACTGGGTGAGCACCCCAACGGTATCGATGCCAGAATTACTGCAGTTGCTCAAGCCAAAGTCGATAATACGATACTTGCCGCCAAACGAAACCGCTGGTTTGGCAATGTGGCGGGTGAGGCTACCAAGGCGGCTTCCTTGGCCGCCCGCCAAAAGCATAGCGATGCACTCTTTTCTTTGCGCCATACTGTGCTCCCCTCAAATCAGTCATTTACATGAAGGGTAATATCCTTGCAGGGTACCTTCCAGATACCGCTGCAATAATCGCGAATAGTCCGGTCACTGGAAAAGATCCCAGAATTCGCAATATTTACAAGTGCCGCTCTGTGCCACTGCTGCTGATCGAGATACAGAGCATTCATGCGGGCGCTTGCGTCGACGCATGCCAGAAAATCCCTGAGCACAAAGAACTCGTCGTTGTACGTAAGCAGCGAGTCAAATATTCCTTGGAAGCGACCAGTCGATTCCGGAAAGAAGACTCCATCGACGAGTTGATCCATGACCTTTCTGAGGCGAGGATGCTTCTCGTATTCGTCCCATCCATTATAACTATTATTACGGTAGTATTCCATAACTTCATTGGCTCGAAGGCCAAAAATTATGCTATTTTCGTCTCCAACCTCTCTATGAATCTCAACATTGGCCCCGTCCATGGTGCCAAAGGTGAGGGCACCGTTCATCATGAACTTCATATTGCCTGTTCCCGAGGCCTCTTTTCCGGCCGTTGAAATCTGAACACTCACGTCTGCGGCGGGATAAATGAACTCGGCAGCAGACACGTTGAAGTTTTCCCAAAAGACCACTTTGAGGCGGTTGTTGATCCTCGCATCGTTGTTGATAATCTGCGCCACTGCAATGATGAGCTCAATGATGTCTTTGGCGTAATTGTAGCCGGGGGCTGCCTTGCCGCCAAAGATAAAGGTTTGGGCAGGAATGGCACAGTCAGGTTCTTCAAGCAGGCGCTGGTAGAGATCCATGATCCTGAGGATGTTGAGAAGCTGACGCTTGTAGGCATGAAAACGCTTGACTTGAATATCAAATACCGACTCAGGGTCAACAGCTATTCCTTGCTGCTCAAAGATGAGCTGGGCAAGCCGTTGCTTGTTCTGCGCTTTGACAAGGTGTAGCCTTTCGAGCAGGGAGCTGTCGTTTTGATAAGCCAAAAGCTTGAGCAGCTCTGCCGTCTTGACCTTCCAATGAGGCCCAATGACCTCGGTGATAACTTCTGTCAAAACCGGATTGGCCTCCATGAGGAAGCGACGATGGCTCACGCCGTTGGTCTTGTTGTTGAACTTGTAGGGATAAAGACGATAGTAGTAGTGCAGAATATGGTCTTTAAGGATTTTGCTATGCAGCTCCGAGACCCCATTAACAGAATAGCTGCCAATGAGGGCAAGATCGGCCATGCGCACGACCTGGTGCTTGATGATGCCCACCGCGTCGTGCAAGGCCCAGTCCATAGGAAATTTCATGAGGACTTCCTCACAAAAGCGCCGGTCGATTTCTTCGATAATCATATAGATACGAGGCAGTAGGTGCTTGAAGATGTCAATGGGCCAGGTTTCCAAAGCCTCGGGCAAGATGGTGTGGTTGGTGTACGATATGGTATTGCGGGTAATCTCCCAGGCTTCGTCCCAGCTAATACCCTCCTCATCTATCAAGATGCGCATGAGCTCGGGTATGCAAAGAACCGGATGCGTGTCGTTGACGTGCACGGCCACTCGTTTAGGCAAATTGGAGAGCGGCTCTTGGTGCTTTTCCTTAAAATGCCTCACGATGCTTGCCAGGCCGGCAGCTACAAAGAAATACTGCTGCTTGAGCCTGAGCTCCTTACCCTCAAGGCTGCTGTCATCTGGGTAGAGGATGTCGGATATTGCCTCTACCTCAGACTTATATTTAACCGCCTCGGTAAAGTCATCTGCATGGAGCGAGATTTGATCCAGCTCCTCCGTGAGCGGCTCTGCGCTCCAGAGGCGGAGATTGTTGACTTGAGCGGGACTTTGATAGCCAATGACGGGCACGTCATAGGGTATGGCTCTGATAACTTCGTAGCCTTCGTGATAAAAGGCCAGCTTGCCTTCGATCATCTCCGTTCTGATGTAGCCCTTGAGTTTGACGACAACTGCCTTGCCCGGTTTATGCGACTCCCAGGGGTAGCCGTCCTCAAGCCAGTTATCGGTGAGCTCGGCTTGTTTGCCGTCGATGATGCGCTGCTCAAAAATGCCGTAGCGATAGCGTATACAGTTGCCGTGTCCTGCCACGCCAAGGGAGGCCATGGAGTCGAGAAAGCAGGCTGCGAGGCGACCAAGGCCGCCGTTTCCGAGACCCGCGTCTTTTTCTTGCTGGGCAAGTTCTTGCAAGGGAATGCCCAATTCATCGAGCCCGCTCTCGACCAGCTCGGAAATGCCAAGGTTATTGAGGTAAACGGGCAATAGCTTGCCAATGAGAAACTCCATGGAAAAGTAGTAAACCTGGCGCTCAGGTTCTGTTTTCTTGTGCGATCGTTTTAAAGCGATACGCTCCTTGATAAGCTGCACCAAGGAGTTGTAGTGATCTGATGCGCTGCCTTCGTCAAGCGGCTTGCCTTCGGTCTCGGCGTATTTTTTTTGATATAGTTGAATAAACTCGTCTTTGTCCTTAAACAAACTTTCCTCCAAAACTCCATCTTACTTACGTCGCACGGGCTTAAAAATTAGCCCGGCAAGCGGGGGTATGTCTATGGTAATCGAAGCAGGGCGGTTGTGCCATTGAGCTAGCTCAACAGAAACAGTATTGGCATTGCCCTTGCCTGATCCGCCAAAACGCGCTTCATCGCTGTTGAGTAAAGGCTCGTAGTTATGGGTGGGCAGCCACTCGTTGTCGTTGCCAGCGCCTCCTTTTGCAGGCTCGGCCTTAATGGGCACTCCCACCTTATAGTTGGAATAGTGAGCGGGTGTCATATTAAGCACTACAAGCAGGTGGTCGTCTTCATGGCTGCCATAGCGCAAAAATGTAAAGATGCTTTGCTCCCTGTTGTCTGCGTCAATCCAGTCAAACCCCTGCCAGCCACTGTCATTAAACCAGAGAGCTTCCTGTGTTTGGTAAATCTTGTTGGCCTCCTTTACAAAGTGCTGGATTTGCTGATGCGGCTCGTAGTTAAGCATAAACCACTCCAGCTCCTCATAATAGCGCCACTCGATAAAGGGAGCCAGTTCGGTGCCCATGAAACAGATCTTCTTGCCCGGATGGGTGAGGTAGTAGCAATAAAGCGCCCTGAGGCCGGCAAACTGTTGCCAGTAGTCGCCAGGCATACGCCCGAGCAGGGATTTTTTGCCGTGCACCACCTCGTCGTGCGAAAAGGGCAAGATGAAGTTTTCGGAATGCGCATACATGAGCGAAAAGGTGAGGCAGTCGTGGTACTTTCCTCGGTCAGAAAAGGGGCGCTCCATATACTTGAGTGTGTCGTTCATCCAGCCCATGTTCCATTTGTAGTTAAAGCCCAGGCCGCCCTCACCCGTGGGGTGCGTAACACACGGCCACTCGCTGGACTCCTCGGCAAACATAAGACTGTTGGGGTAGGCGGAGTGCACTACGTCGTTGAGGCTCTGCAAAAAGGCAACGGCTCGCTCGTCTACGTGACTCTTGTTGTCGCTGTTGGCCTCTCCAAAGTTGGAGTAGAGCATGCTCGTAACCCCGTCTACGCGCAGCCCATCAAATCTGAACTTATCCAACCAAAAGAGTGCGTTTGAAATGAAGAAGCTCCATACCTCAGCGCGGGCAAAGTTGACGCGGTAGGTGCCCCAGTTGGCGTGGTCGCCACCATCATAGAGTGGCTCGCCATCAAAGCGGCCGAGACCCTGCGTGTCTCTACAAAAGTGACCCGGCACCCAATCCATGATGACGCCGATGCCTGCCTGGTGACATTTGTCCACAAAGTACATCAGGTCGTGCGGCGTGCCAAAGCGACTCGTTGCCGAATAATAACCCGTGATCTGATAACCCCACGAGGCATCCAGCGGATGCTCCATAAGTGGCATGACCTCGATATGGGTGTAGCCCATGTCCTTGACATAGGAAATAAGCGTGTCTGCCAGCTCGCGGTAGGTGTACAGTGAGTCGTCTGGGTGGCGCCTCCAGGAGCCAAAGTGCACCTCGTAAATGAGAATGGGCTTGGCGCTTGGGCCTGGCCTGTTTTCGTCTTGTTCTCTGGTCTCGTGTTTCTTGGCATCCCAAGCCTGGGCTGCCTCAGACCACTGATAACCCTCCATGTTGTAGGTAACCGAGGCGGTATTTGGCCGCAGCTCGCTCAAGAAGGCAAAGGGATCAGCCTTGAGCACTACGGTGCCGTCCTTGGCTGTGATTTCATATTTATAGCGCTCCCCTGCCTTGAGCTTGGGAATGAACAGCGTCCAGATGCCTGTTTGCCCGGCGCCGAGAAGCTGCATTGCGTGGTGAGCGCCCTGCCACTGGTTAAAGTCGCCCACGACGCTGACGCAGGTGGCATGAGGAGCCCAAACAGCAAAGTGCACACCATCTTCAAGCACCTGCGCACCAAACTTACCATAGCTGCGTTGCAGCTCGCCATTGTTGAACAAATAAGCCTCTTCGGGGCTAATAAAATCATGGGCTGCCATGTGCTTCCTTCCTTATTCTGAGCTTCCTCCTTATTGTAAGCCAAGCGCCTCTGCTTGATGGAGATAAATGTCTCAGGAGTTTCGCCTTCGTGGCGCACGGGACGGGGCTACTGTCCCAATTAAGCACGAAGTGGGACAGCAGCCCCGTCCCCTTATCCCAGAGAGCCGTTGTGTTACTTATTCCAGCTCCTTAAGCATCTCGAGTGTTTTTACAATCCACTCTAAGGCTCCCTCAAAACGATAGTCTTCTATCTGCGCCATGGTAAGGATTTGTGCGATCTCATCCTTTGTTGGATAGGGGTTGAGCAGACCGCTGAGCCCCGAGCGCTCACGAGCTATGTCTTGCACGTAGTCCCAATAGGTGCCTGTGTAGCCAAAGCTCGTTGCAAAAAGAGCTGGGTCAGAAACTGCCTCAGCAACCATTTCTTTAGTGTCCTCATAGAATAAACTGCGACCATTATCATACAGTGGATAGAAAGTCTCCTTCTGACCACTTACTTTAAGAGCCATGTTTGATAAGTGGCGATCATCTTGTCGGGTTACAAAATCCAATAAGATCATTCTCGCTATGTCGTCCTTGAACTCAGGGCGAACAGTTACCAGGTTTTGATACTCATTTTGAGCACGAGCTCCATCAAAAAGTCTACGGAAATGAACGAGATACTCCCTCGAAAAGTCAAACATAAACGTCGAGAAAACAGTATCCTTTCCTGTTCGATAAGCAGGACAACAGGCTACGCCCAGTCTCTGCGCTAGCAGGTATACGGCAACTTCCGACTCAACGTCGGTAGCCAAAGGGCTGAGCCGCTGTTTAAAAATACCATACTGACCTTCATATGATCCATAGCGCTTTATGTTGTGCCCCTCAGGAGTGTCGAGGCTTTCGCCCGTCAGGTCGATTCGCTGATTAAAGATTGAGTTGAATACACAGGTCATAACTTTGCCCATTGCTTCATCTTTGCCCTCTGCTATCCAAAGCAGATCTTTGGGATGCATAGCGCGCGTAAACTCAGAAATCTTGAAAACGTCATAGTGAGACAATCCGAGGCGAAACAGTATACGTTCAATATCCCGCCTGTCTCTACTCACCAGCCTCTCAGAAAGAAACTCACTGAGCTGCTCTTGAGACCAGCGTCCCGCGCCCTTGGTGTACATACTGACAACTTCGTTATAGTGGGGATGATGAAAGCTGACCTTATTGACGTCGTCTATGGAGCCAATGACTGCATCATCCCATTTGATAAAGCGTACAGCTTTGCCAAACGGTTGGCTTTGTTTTCTTCGCCCGTCAAAGGGGCGGGCGGCATCTTTGGGAATCTTGAAGGATCTTCCCTCCTTGATGACACCGGGTATTCTGCCTTGATTGCAGAGCACCCTCACGCGCCTATCGGAAATATTCCATTTTTCTGCTATCTGTTGCACTGAGAGGTAGTTCATGATTGCCACTCCCTTCAAGCTCATCATAGCAGCCTTCGGAATAATAGCAAGACTATTATTCCGATTACAGTGAGCATGTGACAA
>WQXH01000047.1 GCA_009784945.1 Coriobacteriia bacterium
ATACATGGCTACTCCTTTTGTCCTTCACATTATAGCATATCTGCACGTTACGTAACGTGTAATACTCATAGAATTTGACAAAAGAAAAGGCCGTCTGACCTGCGGTTTCTTATGTAAGGTTAATTAGCTAAGCTGCGGAACAAGCGAAGGTTACTGATCAGACCCAATGTCATTGCGGGCTTGACCCGCAATCTGAGACGCATTTTGGTTAGATTGCGGCTCGGAGGCCGCAATGACGGACTACAGTCTGACTAGTGACTCTTGAAGGGGCGGACAATGCAATTTTTGGCTAAGAAAGTTGCCAAAACAGGCTTTTCTGTGAGAGAATAGGCACCCGTAGAATGCGGGTAATATATATAGACCTTAAACACAGTAGTAAACACGGCTGTAACGCAGTAGAAAAGGCAGCATAATGGAGTTTCTCAAAGTCTCTTCTAAGTCTTCTCCCTCCTCGGTTGCCGGCGCCATCGCCGGCATGATTAAGGATGGCGTGCGCGTTGAGATTCAAAGCGTAGGGGCTGGTGCCGTAAATCAGGCAGTCAAGGCCATAGCAATTGCCCGCGGCTTTCTCTCGCCCATTGGAATAGAAATAGTATGTATTCCGGCCTTTGCCGACATTAGCATCGATGGTGAAACTCGAACCGCCATCCGCTTTGTAGTTGAGCCGCGCTTCATGCGTGGTGCATCCCCTACAGATATTGCTGAGCTCATGAAGATTGATGCACAGCAACTTCAGCCAGTTTTTCAGAATGAATGACATAAAACAGAGCACGTACCATATCATCACCTTTGGCTGTCAAATGAACAAAAGTGATACCGAGCGTGTTGCTGGCATGCTGGATGCCTTGGGCGCCGAGCCAGCTTTGGGCCAAGACGATGCCGATATCATCATTTTCATGACCTGTTGCGTGCGAGAGGCGGCAGATGAGAGGCTCTATGGGCAGGTTGCCTCACTCAAGAATTCCAAGGCTCTGATAGCGGTGGGAGGATGCATCGGTCAGCGCGATGCAAACGAGCTGGCAAAGAAAATGCCCCATATTGGGGTGGTGTTTGGCACGCATAACATTGTTAACCTGCCTGCGCTTATCTCCAAAGCCATGCAATTCAAAAAGCCCGTTGTAGAGGTTGTCAGCAACGAAGATGCAGCAAAGCTTGAACAACCCGCCTTGGGTCTGGATACCCCTACAACACGGGAGCACGACTGGCACGCCTGGCTGCCCATCATGACGGGCTGCAATAACTTTTGCTCATATTGTGTTGTGCCCTATGTACGGGGGCGCGAGCGCAGCATGGCCTTTGAGGAGGTGCTCAGCGACGCAAAGCGCCTCGTTTCAGAGGGCGTGCGTGAGATTACGCTGCTCGGGCAAAACGTCAACTCCTATGGCCGCGATCTCTACGGCGAGCCTCGCTTTGCCGAGCTGCTCTATGCTCTGGAGGCAAGCGGCATTGAGCGCCTGCGCTTTACTACCTCGCACCCCAAGGATTTATCGCGCGATACCATACAGGCCTTTGCTGAAATTGCCGCTGTCATGCCGGCCTTGCACCTGCCTCTACAAAGCGGCTCAGACGCAATACTCAAGACCATGAATCGGCGATACACCGCTCAGCAGTATCGAGACTTGGTAACGCAAATACAGAGCGCTTGTGAGGCTTCGGGCAAGGGCACCGTGGCCTTTTCGACCGATGTCATAGTTGGCTATCCGGGCGAGACTGCTGAGGACTTTGAGCAAACCTTGGCTTTGGTCAAGGCAGTTGGTTTTGCTCAAGTTTTTACCTTTATTTATTCGAGGCGAGAGGGCACACCAGCAGCATCATTGGTAGACGACACACCGCGCGAGGTCATTCAAGAGCGCTTTGATAGGCTGGTTGACCAGGTGCAAAAGAGCGCTTGGACCTTCAATCAGCAGTTCCTTGATAAGGAGGTGCTCGTGTTATTTGAAGGTGCTTCAAAGCGCGACAATCAGATACTGGCAGGTCGTGCGCCTAGAAACCAAACCGTACATGCGCCGCTGCCAGAAGGCAGGCCAATAGCGGACTTTGCTGGCAAGCTCCTACCTGTACGAATAAACGAGGCAAAGACATGGTATCTGCGCGGCACACTGTTATAGTAATCGTGGGCCCCACTGCCACGGGCAAAACGAGCCTTGCCGAGAGACTGGCTCAAAAGCTTGATGGCGAGATAATAAGCGCTGATTCCATGCAGGTCTATAAAGGCATGGATATTGGCACAGCTAAGCTTCCTTTAGGCTTACGTACCGTAGCCTACCACTGTGTGGATCTTGTCAATCCGGATAAGGAGTTTAGTGCCTACGCCTACCAAAAGGCTGCCCGCGCTGCCATGGACGACATCTTGGCGCGTGGCAAGCAGCCCATCGTCTGTGGAGGCACTGGCCTCTACGTACGTGCAGCTTTAGAAAACCACTTCTTTGAAGACGAAGATGAGAGCTTACATGAGTTGCGCCAACGCTTAGAAACAGAGGCTCTCACACTTGGCGCAGAAGCTTTTCATGCCAAACTTGCCGAACTTGACCCCCAAAGCGCTGCCCTCATTCACCCCAACAATGTGCGGCGTGTTATCCGCGCCTTTGAGTGGCTTGAACAGGGGAGTAGTTACGTAGAGCAGGCGCAGGGTTTCGAGCGCAGCAAGGAAGCCTACCCCACCTGCTATATCGGTTTGATTATGCCCAGAGAAGAGCTTTATGCACGCATCAATAGGCGGGTTGAGCAGATGATGGAGCAGGGCTTGCTTGAAGAAGTACAAGGTCTGCTTGCCAAGGGCTACGAACAGGCTTTTACTGCCAGGCAGGCCATTGGCTACAAGGAGCTTAAGTGTTACTTAGATGGCGAATTAAGCTTGGAAGCAGCAGTTGCGAGTATACAGCAGGCCACCCGTCGGTACGCCAAACGCCAGCTTTGCTGGTTTAAGCGTTACCAACAGATTGTGTGGCTCGATGCCCGTCTGGCGCTTGATGAGTTGACGGAGCAGTCACGGGCATTGCTATAATCGTTGGGATGTAAACGTTAAGAAAAGGGCTAGCAAGAATGGTGCCAGAAAAGTAAATGAAAGACTCTTTGAAACAAAAGCCCAGCAAAGTGCTACTGGTGGACGGCTACAACGTCATACGGGCGGGCGGCAACTATGAGTGTTTTGCCCGGCAGGCGCCCGACCACACGCAAGACACCTTCAATGCTGCTCGCGAAGCCCTGCTCTCTGACGTAGCAAACTTTGCCGGGCGCGAGTATAAGGCAACCGTCATCTTTGATGGCGCCGGAAACCCCGGCTCCAGGGGAGAGGAGCAGGTCTTTGGCTCGGTTAAGTACTTGTTTTCTCCCGCTGGCACTTCTGCCGACACGATTATTGAAAAGCTTGCTAACAACGCAGCCAACAAGGGTCTGGAGGTGCTGGTGGTATCTTCTGACGCCACCATACAGTCAACCGTTTTTAGCCACAGGGTTACCCGCATGAGTGCCTCAGGTTTTTGCAATGAGATAGAGTCGCTTCGCGGCTGCCTTGACGAGCTCGCTGCCCCCACCAACATTGCGGTAGCGCGCAAGAACACTCTCGCCGAGCGCCTTGATCCCAAGGTAGCAGAAAAACTCAAACGCATGGTACGCGGAGACGGATAAGGAAAATGGCAGTCGGCACCGGGCTTGCCCTTCTACTAGTTGCACTGATTACTGCAAGCTTGTTGACCTTATTGATAGCCCACCGAGCAAGCCTTTCCCTGGAGCAGAGCAAGTTCATTCCGCCAGGTGGGCTAGTCGAGGCTAATGGACATACTTTGCATCTCTATTCAGAGGGAAGCAATAGGCAAGCGCCTGTGCTCGTGTTTCTTTCTGGGGGAGGAACGACTGCACCTGTGTACGACTTTAAACCACTGTATAGCTTGTTGTCAGAAGACTATCGCATTGTGGTGGTGGAAAAGCTTGGTTATGGCTACTCCCAGATTCTCGAAGCGCCCCGAGACATTGACTCCCTGCTTGCAGATACGAGAACTGCCCTGCAGCGTCTAGGCGTGATAGAACCGTATGTCTTGATTCCTCACTCGATGTCGGGTCTTGAAGCGTTACGCTGGGCGCAGCTATATCCTGAAGAGATAGCTGGCGTCATAGGAATTGATATGGCCATCCCGTCTGTTTACCTGGAAGAAAGCATAGTGCCCTCCTCCTTTATAATAATGGCTATGAAGATTGGTGCGTGGATGGGGGTTCAGCGGCTGCCCTTCATTATTTCTGTTAGCAATAGGGCTCTTACGGCAGAAGAGTATGAACAAGCTCGACTACTGGCTTACCGAAACGCTGTCAACCCAGTGATAGCGGCTGAGGCCAGCTGGGTGTTACGCAACGCAGAAAAGGTGGAGCTTGACGGTTTTAGTTACTTGAACAAGTTGCCAATTCTGCTACTGGTAGCTAATGGATCTCAAAATGAGATCGGTTCTTTTTGGACACAGCACCAGGCTGCCTTTGCTCTAAAAACGGACGCAAGGATCGAGTATTTTGACTGCGGTCACTACATACACCAACACAAGCCTGAACAAATCTCCAACTCAATCAAAGATTTTCTGCAATTGATTGCCCCATCTTAAGCCAGCCCCGGAAGTGAGTGTGGCATGATGAACCTACGAGAGTCGATATGCTGATCGTAATGAGTAGTTGCCTACAATAGCAAGGCTCGCAGTTTGCTTTGTGCTTGAACGAAACCTGGCTTTTCTTTGTGCCGAAGCCGTATTCCTAAGTTGACAGCAAGCTGCTTGGCAACTCTCTCAAATTCAACTTTGTTTCGAACCTGTTGGTTGGTTACAGTAATTACCGTTATCCCAAGCAAGGATAAAGAGTTGCGACGCTTAGAGTCATTGGCTATGCGCTCAGCACTGGCATGGTGGCTGTCACTATCGTATTCTACTGCTAGATTTAGGTCTGGCCAAAAGAGATCGCAAGAATAGAAGGACTTACTCACACTGTGCTTGGCTGTTTTGGCAGGAACGATTAAGGCGTTGAGCTCAGGTAAAGGAAAGCCATAGCCGCCCAGCCTGTTAGGTAGCGTCAAAAGCATGGTAAGGATTGTCTCCATCGGCGAAGCTGAGCCATTTGCAAGACAACGCAAAGCCTGAGCGGCTTGTCGCTTTCCGCGCACTCCATTCATACGGGACAAAAGGGCATCAAGCTTTTTTAGAGTGGTAAGCGCTGGGCGTTCATAAAAGCCCTTGCCAGCTAAATCCGAATCCAGACTCCTTGCATGGGGGCCTGGAAGTGAATAAGTCCCACAAAGCTCAAGCCCAAGTTTGATTAGTTTTGATTCAGCTAGTGTATTTGCCAGCTGCATGAAGCATAGCTCGGGAGAGCTCACTAGCAACCTGTCGTCAACACGTATGATAGAGCCCTGCGGCAGGCTTGCGCTTAGCACATGGGAACGAACCAAGGGTGACACTCTTCTATTCTTATCAAAGGCTACTGTGACCTCCACTGGCAGCGACAACCCCTGAGCTTGCAGTTGCCGTACCGCAAAAGCTTCAGGAGGGTTGACAGGCGCTGCAACTGTGCGGTGACGACGCTCAAGCGCATCCAGGGCTCTGCCATGCAGACGCCAAAACTCCAAGGCTGACCTATGGGTAAGAAATGTATCCATGCCACGATATTAACAGGTTTTGCCAAAAAAAACAGCTTATGAATGAAATATTGCGAAAAAGGACAAAAAACAGGCTCTATTTAGCCTAATTAAGCTATATTTCGCGTGAGAATCGTTCATAAGCTGTAAAATTTGGCAAAATTTGTGGTATTTGTGGCGCGGGGTTATTTTGGAGCTACTGTATGAAGGATGGTTTGAGGAGGCGGTTGATTTAGAAGGACTACCTTCCTTGCTATAAAACTCGCAGTCTTTGTGGAGTGGGATTAGCGCATGGAGATTAGTGTAGGGGGATTAGCGTATGGAGATTAGTGTAGGGGGATTAGCGCATGGAGATTGGTGCATGAACACAAGCTGTGGAGTTTTATGGCGCGGGGTTATTCTTAAGACTATTGCTTGTAGTATGACCTGAGGAGGCGGTTGATCTGCAAGAATTGTCTTCCTCTGTGGATGAAGCCTTTGAGATTTCTTCCGGTGGCCCTGTGTTGCATGTCTACGGGCACCTCTGCTACACGGAGTTGTTGTTGCAAAGCCCGCACGGTCATATCTACTTCCATGGCGTACCCGTTGGCAAAGGGGCGCACCAGGCATAGGCACTCAAGTGTCATGGCGCGCTGCCCACTCAGCGGTGCCTTTGCTTCAAAGCCTCCGCCAAACTCCCTGATGCCATCACGCGCCAAAGAGAGGGCAAGGCCAAAGCCTGCTTTACCGGAGGGGGAGGGCAGGATGCCTACGACCATGTCGGCAGTATTGGCCTTGAGGGGCTCTAACAAAGCCTTAGCTGCAGACGCACTGAGACCAAGATCGCCGTCGAGCAGCAGCACGCCGTCCAAGCTACCAAAAGGCTTGAGCTCCTCCAAGCTTGTTGCAGCCAGCTCCATGGCTGCACCTTTGCCCAAGTTATGCTTGTTGCTTACTACCAAGGCACCTGCGCTGGTGGCTATTTCTGCTGTAGCGTCCTCAGAGCCGTCATTGGCAACGATAACTCCAACAACGCCCGGCACCAAGGCAGCCGCTACCACCGTTTCCTTGATGCGGTCTGCTTCGTTAAAGGCAGTGATGAGAACTGCTATGCGCTGGGGATCATTTTCTGTCATGTATCTATTGTACTCGTAAATGATTAAGGGGCATATGCGCAACCAAGAGCTTTTTGGAAACGCTCACTTTTGGCAACCACAGTTTAGCGCTTTTAGCTCTTTTGGTAACCGCAGAGGAGCTCACTAGCTCGTTGCGATATAATTCTTAGTGCTCTGGTACACTTAAACTACCGCAATTAGTAAACTCGCCTTTTGCATGGCTGCGTTGCCCTCATGTGCATACAACCAGTAGCGCTGAGACGTTGTATTGCCGTGCAAAAATGCTGAGCGCACAATGCAGCATGTTAACTTAGTTGAGCACTAGGGTTTCTAACAAGGGAGGAACTTGTGAGTTGTTGGCAATGATATCGGCTCTCATATTCTGTGTAGCCATACCCTGCATCTTCATGGCGATGCTTGTGCGTTCGCTGGAAGAGACGGCTCCGCATTACCCCAACTATCGTGGCACCAGTGTATACAATGGTCTGGGAGTCGTTTGGTTTATGTGGCTTTTATCCCTGTGGGCGGGAGCGCACCTCTTGGTGGTTACCGGCAGTATTCAGCCCAACTGGATGAGCTACCTGCTGCCTATCTTTCCGCTCATCGCAGGCACTTGCATCTTTGGGCTTTTGGATGACTGGGTGGGCGATCAAAACGCCAAGGGCTTTCGAGGCCATATTGGCTCGCTGTTTCGTGGTGTCCTTACGACCGGTGGCACAAAGCTGTTAGCCATTGGCTTTCTTTCGCTCTTTACGATGATCTCGCTTTATTGGGGTAGCTGGGAGCACCTGACCAGCGATTGGGCAGGCATTTTATTGCGCATCACCTTGGGCACCTGTGTTATTGCCCTTATGGCCAACACAGTCAACCTCTTTGACCTCCGACCCGGGCGAGCCGGAAAAGTCTATGCACTCAGTCTTGTTTTGTGCCTGTTGGCAGTAGGGCTGGGAGGCATCATAGTGCTTGACTGGCCAGATATTGTTGCACTTGCCTTGGTGGGTCTGGGTCCGCTTTTGGCGGTCTGGCGCTACGATATTGGCGAAAGAGGCATGTTGGGCGATGCAGGAGCAAACTCCAAGGGTGCCTTTTTGGGCTATCTGTTGGCCACCGCTTTGCCGCTCCCTTTACTCATTGGAGTTACCGTGGCTCTTCTGGTGCTCAATGTGGCGAGCGAGCGCTTCTCATTTAGTGAGATTATAGAAGGAAACAGGATTCTTAAAAAACTTGACGGTCTTGGCCGCAAAGATATCGTAGAATAGAGAAAAACGAAGGAGAAGCATGACCAAGCACATATTTGTTACGGGTGGCGTTGTATCTAGTCTAGGAAAGGGTATCACCGCAGCATCGCTTGGACAACTCCTGAAGGCTCGGGGTTATAGCGTTACCATGCAAAAGGCCGACCCGTACCTCAATGTTGATCCAGGAACCATGAGTCCGTTTCAACACGGCGAGGTTTTTGTGACTGAGGATGGTCACGAGGGCGACCTGGATTTAGGGCACTACGAGCGTTTCATTGACGAGAATCTCAGTTGCGAATCTAACTTTACCGCCGGTGCCATTTACCAAAGTCTCATCAGCAAAGAGCGCAAGGGAGACTTTCTTGGGGGAACGGTGCAGGTGATTCCCCATATGACCAACAGTATTAAGGAGCGGCTTACGCGTATCGCTGAGCAAAGCCGCGCCGACATCGTCATTACCGAGATAGGCGGCACAGTAGGTGACATCGAAGGCCTACCCTTTATTGAAGCAGCCCGCCAATTTAAAAGAAACAAGCCAGCCGGAGACGTCATCTTTATTCACGTTACCCTGGTGCCCTATATCGCTGCTGCACATGAGGTCAAAACCAAGCCCACGCAACACAGCGTCAAAGAGCTGCGCTCCATTGGTGTGCACCCCGACTTTATCGTGTGTCGCAGCGACCAAAAAATCAACAAGAAGATGCGAGAGAAGATATCGCTCTTTTGCGATGTTCCTGTCGAAAACGTGCTCTCCTGCGTAGACGTGTCCAGCATTTATAAGGTACCGCTGCTGCTCCATGATCAAGGCCTTGACAGCAAGGTTTTGAAGGAGTTTGGTTTGCCTGCTGGAGAGATAGAGCTTGACCCCTGGCTGGAGTTTACCAATAAACTCGACACCTTAGGCAAGCCCATTGACATAGCGGTTGTGGGCAAGTATGTCAGTTTGCCTGATGCCTATCTGAGTATCATTGAGGCCCTTGGGCATGCATCGGTCTATCACAACCGCAAGGTCAACGTACATCTGATTGACGGAGAAACCCTCAAAGCCGAGGGCGTAGAAAAGGTCTTGGGTCAGATGGACGGCATTTTAGTGCCAGGAGGATTTGGCATACGCGCTTTTGAGGGAAAGATCGCTGCCGTGCAGTTTGCTCGAGAAAACAAACTGCCTTTCTTTGGTATCTGTCTGGGCTTACAGGCGGCGATCTGCGAGTTTGCTCGTAATGTCGCCGGCTTGGAGGGCGCTCATTCGGGCGAGTTTGCTTCGGAGCTGGGGCAGGCGATAGCCCACCCGGTTATCGATTTGTTGCCCGAGCAAGAAAGCGTTAATGACTTGGGTGGCACGATGCGCTTGGGTGTGTATCCCTGCAAGCTCATTGGCAACACACAGGCAGCTAAAGCCTATGGGGAGCCTCTTGTCTATGAGCGCCACAGGCATCGCTACGAGATTAACAACCAGTATGTAGAGGCGCTGGCAGAGGCAGGAATGATCATCAGCGGACTTTCGCCCGATGAAAAACTGGTGGAGATGATAGAGCTCAAGGATCATCCCTGGTTTGTAGCCACCCAGGGGCACCCGGAGTTTAAGAGTCGTCCAACGCGCACACATCCACTCTTTAGAGACTATGTTGGCGCGGCTATTCAGTATCACGAGCAAAGGCATGAGTGATGGTTGCCATCAACAAAGCGAGACTTCTTGCTACCTTCCTTGAGCTTGTTCAGATAGACAGCCCAGCAGGCCAGGAAGCTGAAGTTGCTGCCTACTGCAGGCAAGCGCTGGAGGGGGCAGGCTGTGAGATAAGCGCAGAGTCTGACAGGGAGGTTCCTGGTAGCAATACGGGCAATGTAATTGCTTTGCTGCCAGCGTTTCCAGAAGGCTCGCAACACAAGGACACCAAGCCTCTCTACTTTTCTGCCCATATGGATTCGGTTGAGCCTTGTCTTGGAATCAAGCCCCACATAGATGAAGGTGTTATCTATTCGGACGGCACTACTGTACTGGGAGGTGACGACAAGGTTGGCTTGGCCGCCATTATTGAGATGATTCGCTGCTTGGCAGAGATGAGGCAAAGCGGCTCTCCACATCCAGAAGTCAGAGTGCTCTTTACGGTGCAGGAAGAGACGGGTCTTTTTGGTGCCAAGGCTCTGGATCAGTCGCAGTTTGATGAGGCACAGGGTGCGCTTTGTTACGTGCTGGACGCTGCAGGAAAACCTGGCTTGATTGTTAATGGGGCTCCCTGCCAACACTCCTACCAGGCAGTGTTTACCGGAGTGGCAGCGCATGCGGGCATCGCTCCCGAGAAGGGAGCTTCGGCTATACATGTTGCCGCCCAAGCGGTGGCTGCCTTAAAGCAAGGTCGTCTTGACGAGCAGAGTACCTCCAACGTAGGCACAATCAAGGGCGGAACAGCAAACAATGTGGTGGCAGCAGAGTGCGTGGTAACCGGAGAACTCAGAAGCCAGAGCAAAAAGCAGCTAATGGTTTGGCGAGATTACATAGAAAAAACAATCAATTCGGTAGCCATGTCTAAAACAAATGAAGCTGGTGCGGTAAAAGTGAGCATTGAGTGGGAGGTTAATTACGAGGAATTCTTTGCCCCTGAGGATTCGCCGCAGGTAGAGCTGGCCTTACGAGCTGCTCAAAGCCTGGGCATTGAAGCACGTGCAGAGAGGGGAAACGGCGGTGCTGACACCAACGTTTTGGCATCGTATGGCTTGGCGGCAGTAAGCCTGGGCAGCGGCATGGACCGGGTGCATTCTACCGAAGAATGCCTCGCCGTGGCTGACCTGGAAAACCTGGCTCGGCTCGCTTTGGGTATTGTGCAAGAGAGCTTAACGTGAGATAGTTAAAGTGTATGGAAAAGCCGCCACTACATATTGCCATTTGCGAAGACACCAAGCCAGATCTGAACAACCTCAGAGCGCTTATTGAGCACTCGGGTGCCAGCTGCGAGCTTGACATCTTCACCAGCGGAGAGAGCTTTGTTGATGAGTTTGCCAAAGGTAAATATGACTTGATTTTCCTGGACGTCTTTATGAACGAGCTTTCTGGAGTTGATACCGCTGAGATTATTCGCGAGCAAGACTCCGATGTGGTCATCGTGTTTACTACTACCAGCGAGGATTTTACCCGAGAGGGATACCGCCTCAACGCCTACAAGTACATGATCAAGCCGGTTATGAGAGAAGATGTGGAAGAGTCGCTCGACCTGGCCACGGTAAAGCGTGATCGAAATCTTGCAGCCACTCTGGAAATCATCAGCGATGGCAGAGCCGTCTCCATACCCTATAACGACATTGTGTATGTGGAGTCCCGTGATTCGCGCTCGTATATTGTGGCATCGAATGGGCAGGAGTACCCCACGATTTCTTCGCTGGACAGCCTTGAAACGCTGCTTACTCCTCCACGCTTTTTGCGCAGCCACCGCGCTTTTATTGTCAATCTTGATCATGTGGACGATATCGACGAAGACTTCATTATGGATAACGGCGGCATTGCCTACATCCGCGTAAAAGACCACAAACGCATTGTAAACATGTACGATGACTATACTTTCAACAAAGTCCGCAGCGATTAGGCAGTCTGGTACTGTGATCTTTACGGTCACCACTTTTTTATTGGTGACTTTGGTTGTGGTGCTGTCACTTGCGCCTGCCTATAACGTCCTTCACTACTATAACCCTTTGAGTATTACTCAAGACGTGGAATACGCTGTTAATGGCTCTGAAAAAAGCTCTATAAGCTTGCCCTATCGGGTAGTGGGCTTGCAGCCAGGAGATGAAGTCTCGGTATTCTTTAATACCAATGTCAAAGAGCGATTCAACCTACTCTTAGAAGTCGACAATGCCACATGCGAGCTCTACCTCGGTAACAGCCGCTCCAGGAGCGTAGGGGATGAGGGATCCTATCCTATTTTTCAAAAGGAGCCACCGCGCATCATCGAGATCGTTTCTCTGCCCAATGCGCCAGCCGGCACAGAGATACGACTCAGTTACACGCTCTCGCCCATAGCCAACTCCCTGCTCATTAAGCCTTTTTATAGCGGCGACCAAAACCTCATCACCAAACATGTGCTGATGAACAACTACCTTGCCCTGATTCTCTCATTGATGATGCTTGTTTTGGGAGTAACTCTTGCCATCATAGGCTTGGTTTTTTTTAGCCGCGCAGAGCTGGCCATTGCCTTGTTCTGGTTGGGGCTTGCATGCATTGCCTGCGGCATTTGGACCTTCTTTGCCAACAATGTTATTTTGCTCTTCTTTAGTCAGTTCTCGGTGTTTTATACGATCTCGTATGTTGGTCTACTCATTCTTCCTCTACCGCTGGCACGTTTTTGTATCTTCTACTTGAGGCCTTATCGTATCTGGCAGTTTGATGTAGGCTTTGTGGTGCTTTGCGTTTTCTTTGCAGCAACTATAGCCTCGCACGTAACCGGGTTTGTGAGCTTTGGTCAGATGCATCCATACTTTAGTGTTATTGCTTCGCTCTTGCTGGTAATCTATACCGTTACCATTTTAAGATTACGACAAAGGGGAAGAATCTTGATTTCGCCTTTGTTTATCTTTGGTATAGCACTGTTGACGCTGCTCACCTTGTCAGAAACCGTGAGCAGCTATCTCGGTATAGAAAGTCCCACGGGCACCTTCTTTATGCTGGGGCTCTTCTTTGCTACCGTGGTTTTTGCGCTTTTGGTTTGGGAGTATTTAAATGATGCCCTTGACGCATTGGAAAAAAATACTCGGCTCGAGGCTGATATCTCAGCTATCAACCGTTCCTTGGACTTGCAACGCAGGCATTTTCAGGATTTTTCGCAAAGCGCAGAAGAAACGCGCAGAATGCGCCACGATCTCAGGCATCAGCTGGTAGCCATAAAAGGCTTTATAAAAGATGGCAGCGAGACCGAAGCTCTGGAGTATATCGACAGGCTCTTTAAAACTATTCCCCGTATTTCTGAAATGTTGATATGCGACAACGTAGTGGTTAACTCGCTTGCCGTGTACTATCTTGCTCAGGCAGAAAATGAACAGATCCTCTGTGATGTCAAAATGGTGGTGCCCCAGGTTGCGGGGCGCATTCCAGACGGTGATTTATCCATTATCATGGGCAATCTATTTGAGAATGCTCTTGAGGCCTGCATGCACGTTGAGCAGGACAAACGCTTCATCAAGGTGCGTTGCAACAGTTCTGCCAAGCGCCTTACCCTTGTGATAGACAACAGCTTTGATGGAGAATTACAGGTGAGCGGCAACGACTTTCACTCAAGAAAACGCAAAGGTTTTGGCGTAGGCATTGCCTCGGTTCGCTCCGTAGTGGCCAAGTACGATGGCAGCATCAAGATCGAAACCGAATCTGGAGTCTTTAAGACTTCTTTGTATGTGAAGTTGTGAGAACAAAAATGAGAGCAGAGAGAGAAAGACTATGCCTGATTTAAGTCTACGACTAAACAAAGACATGCTGGTAGTTGCTCCGTTGTTTACGCGTAAGCTGCTTGATTCACAGATGCATGCTGACGACTGCTTGGAGTACTACAACATTTTAGATGACGAGCTGGTGAGAGAAGCCCACCTGCGCTATAGGCATGCGGGCGCTCAGTGTACACCCACCAATACGCTTGATGCCAATCGCAGCGGTTTGCAGGAGCACGGGCTGGAGGCAGCGCTCGTTGACCTCAATCGCCTGGGCGTACGCCTTGCGCGCGAGGCGGGCTTTGAGCACGTGCTGGCTACGGTGCGCCTTGCCGCAGAGGACGTTGTATTGGAGCAGGTGGCTGCCTTACTGCTTGAGAAGCCTGATGCCATCTGGCTCATTGGAAGCGATGAAGAGCACGAGGCGATTATTGCGGGCATTCGAGAGCTCACCGATATTCCCATTATTACTCCTGTTGTTGAGGCTTTTCTTGAGGGGCAAAGCGCAGACATTCTTTGCTTGATGGGGGAAGGCCGCGAGAAGAGCCTCGCCTCTCTTGGCAAGCTTGGTGGGCAAACAAAGGCAGCCCTCATGGTATGCCCGCTTCTGAGCGAGCCTCAGTACACAACCGAGAGGCAGCGAAGAGACGCACTGGGTACACGCGCCGACGAGATGGCAGACTTTGCATTGGAGGCGCGGCTTCTTGGTGCACAGTTTATAGGAACGGCAGCGGGCAGTTCGCCAGTTTTGACTGGTGTTGCAGCTGCCACTCTGTTGGGACTTGATGTTGCTTGATGAGTAGGGCGCATACAGCCTGAAGGTTAATGACCCACAGAAAGGAACCGTTGGTCAGCGGGGTCCTTGACAAACAATGACCATATCGCAATAATCACATAGCAGTATAAGTACGGATAGTTTATTGTCTGGGCAGCACGGGTAAGTATAGGCAGACTACAAGACAAGGGATAGTGGAGGCGGCGTGGCAATCAAGATTAACGAAGCTGGATTTTTGCATGCAATCCAAGAGCAAAAGACTGCGATAGAAGCTATGCGTTCACTTTACGAGGAATTAGATCAATCATTTTATGACCTTTTAGAGAGCTGGCAAGGAAGGGCACGAAGCGCATTTGGAGAGCTGGCACAAGAGCTTACATGCGAAGCTCTTATGGGCATATTCATGCTCACTTCACTCAATAAACAAACTACATCGAGCCTTGATAGCTTCATGAAGGAAGATAGCAAGCTATCAAAAAGCATCTTTCAATAAAGGAGATAGCCATGCCTTGTTATTGCAATGACATCTACCGTATTACCCAAGATATCGCCCACTTAAACAGCATGCTCACTAAGCTTAACTCCTTG
>WQXH01000048.1 GCA_009784945.1 Coriobacteriia bacterium
CGTCCCCTTGTCACCTTTTGTCACCTTCCCTGTCACCTGCATCCCCCTGTCACCTGTGTCCCCTTGTCACCTGTGTCCCCCTGTCACCTGCCGTCCCCCTGTCACCTATGTCCTCAGCTGGCCACAGCGAGTTTTCACACAGTCTGGTGTAGCGAGAGCAGGGAATGCTACAATTGTTTACTGAATATGGCACAAACTCGATACTACAGAGGCTAGGAGAGGAATCTTGTTATGACTCGCAACGCACACCAACCGATAGCTAAGGCTGCCCCCCTGATTATCGCCGCAGGAGTACTGCTCATTTTTCTCGGAGTCTACACGGCTATCGAGACCATACGGGGCATAGATCATTTTCTCAGCTATGCCACGGGCAGCTCATCCTCTTACGTCACCATGGATATTTACCCTTGGCCGAGCGCTATTTTTGCTCTTGTCGTTAACCTTTTCATGGTAACAACGGGAGCCCTTGCCATTGTCTTTGCCATAACACCCAAAGTAGCGTTTCCTACAGCCATCGTCTCTGTGGCCACAAGCGGATTGGTGTTCGTCAGATTCTTAATCTTTGTGATTTCCACTTTTGGCATACTTGGCAGCCTGGAAGCAAACCCGGGTCTCAAGGTAAAGGTATTCGGCCTTCTTGAGCTCCCCATTCTTGTTTCGATTGGCCTGGATGCGGTGGTCTTATTCCTGATTTTGGCCGCTACGGTTACCATTTTAATCTTCTCACTCCTGCGTTTAAAAAAGCCTCGTGAAGCATAAATTGACATAAAACCCTCACATCACCTCCATACTATCCACACATACGCTCTCTATACTGCATAGTAGCAAGTAAGAAATGGAGGAGGGCCACCATTTAAACAAACGCAACGTGCGGGGATGCGGGGTAATTACCCAGTCAATCTTGACAGGGTGGAGAAGGACTAACCAGTGGGAATATTGGCGGGGTAATGACCAGGGGGACAAAGGGAGAGCTTTGTAGCCGGTGCTTGATTGACACAGTCTCAAGCGCCGGTCTCCTGCGGTTCCAGGAGGATGCAAAGAGCCTACGCAGAGATATTGCATCTCTTTGCGCAGGCTCTCAAAAGTGATAACTCTTTTGACTTAAGCTGCAACCGCCTTCTTAGCCACATCGGTTAGAGCCGAAAACGCAGTGGCATCGTTGACGGCAAGGTCGGCGAGCACTTTGCGATCAAGCTGCACACCAGCAACCTTGAGTCCATGCATGAATACCGAATAGCTCAGGCCGTTCTTGCGAGCAGCTGCGTTGATTCGCGTAATCCATAGGCGGCGAATAACACGCTTTTTATTGCGACGATCACGGTAGGCATACTGCAAAGAGTGCTGCACTTGCTCTTTTGCCGCGCGATACGAGCGCGACTTTGCACCATAGTAACCTTTGGCACGCGCCAAAACGACGCGGCGCTTTTTACGGGCAGATATTGATCTTTTTACACGAGACATGGTTCTTCAACTCCCTCTATGATTAACGAAGGCCCAGCTGACGGGCAACGACTTTTTTATCGGATGTGGCTATTTCGCCATCTTGGCGGTAGCTGCGCTTGCGCTTGGGACTCTTCTTTTCGAGGATGTGGTTGCGATACGCTTTCGAACGCATAATTTTACCGTTTCCCGTAACCTTGAAGCGCTTGGCTGCTCCACGGTGCGTCTTCATCTTTGGCATAACTTCTTCCTTTCGACTCTATCAATTGCCATCACTAACGTGATTGGCAAGTAAATCAACACATACACTACTCTGCTATTTGCCTACGCCAGCTTGACGGGCGTATGAGTGAGCAAATCTATTGCATCGCATGCAAGCCGCTGTGCAGCGCACAGCATGCAACAATCGGTGTACAAGTTTTCACTGCACATTCGTAATTCTTTAATCCTAAAGATCTGCGTCTTCTTCTATCTGGGCAATTTCTTCTGCCTTTGCCACCCTTTTCTTGAGTGGTGCTAAAAGCATGAACATATTGCGCCCTTCAAGCTTTGGCTGAACCTCTATAGAAGCAGATTCCCTCAGATCCTCGGCCAGTTTCTCCAGGATATTGAGTCCTAGATCCGGGTGAGCCATCTCCCGACCACGAAACATTATGGTCACCTTTACCTTGGCACCCGCCTCAAGAAAACGTATGATGTGACGCTTCTTGGTTTCGTAATCACCAGTATCAATCTTGGGACGAAACTTCATCTCCTTGATATCGATACGGGTCTGATTCTTGCGCGCTGCCTTAGCCTTTTGTGCCTGTTCGTACTTATACTTGCTGTAATCCATAACACGGCATACCGGCGGGGATGCATCGGGTGCAATCTCAACCAGATCAAAACCTTGGTCATCAGCAATCTTTTGCGCACCAGCGATATCAAAGATACCGAGCTGCGCTCCATCGACACCAATCAAGCGACACTCTCTAGCTTGAATGTCCTCGTTGAGCCTTGGCTCAGATGTAGCTATGGTCATCACCTCTCTTATCATTTGGTGCTTCAAAACAAAAAACCCGTCGGCAGAGGCAGACGGGTCTACGATAAGAAGTGATGAGCAGGCAAGTCTCGCCTGCAATCTGTTCTTATGCAACCCAACAGCAACCTCAGCGCCATATAGGTGGGGAGCTTACCTCCCGCTTTGCTGCCCTGAAAAGACAGCCTGCGTATTGTAACACAACTGTTGCGACCTAAGCCTGGGGAGTTTTAGTGGTGGGGTTTTAGTGAGAGGTTCAGCTTGCGGCAGGAGGCTCGGTCGGTCCCCCTGCCGACCGAGCCTCTTTGGGTAAGGGCAAACTCTAACGTTGCCGTAGTAAACTTATCGTGTATTTGCGTAGGCTTCTGTTCCTGCCTTTCCTACACGCATCGCTAACACAACTACGGCAATCTGTACCATAAAGAGTATGGCATGTACGATGGTCCATTTGTCGATAATAACCATCGTAGTAAACAAGTTTTGCGTCAAGAAGAACAGCACGGTTGCAACAGCTGCAATGACGATGCTAACCACAAGGAAGCCCATGCCTCCCTTGCTGTTTTGTCTTTTGTTGCCGTCGCTTTCATCCCTGCGTCTGCTCACCAGAGCAACGAGCAAGATAAGTGCCATGAGAATTCCAGCCATGGCCAAAAGCAGGTTCAGTAAGGCCCAGGTTGCTACCACCGGCGTTGCCAGCGGAACTTCTTGCTCGGGGACGGTAATAGTGGCAGGTGGAGTAGCAGGTGTGGGCGGACGGGTAATGGTCTGCGTAGGCTCTTCCTCAGGCTCTGGCGTAGGTGCCAGTAGCGCTGCCAACGGAGCAGCAACGAGCGGAGCAACCGCCGCCGGCGTAGGCGTGGTAGGAGTTGGCGTAGTCGTTGGTGCAGAGCCACCACCTGATGGCGAGCCACCACCTGTTCCAGGATCAGGTGTAGGTGGTATAGACCCACCTCCAGACCCAGTTCCCGGATCACCAGAGTCACCTGGGCCTCCTGAGTCACCCGGATCGCCGGAGTCACCAGGGTCTCCCGAGTCACCCGGATCGCCGGAGTCACCCGGGTCAGAGGTGGAAATTGGAGTGTACAGTGCAGTAACCCTAATATTTTCCGTTACAACACTAAATGCAACATCCCAGCCCGCAAAGGTAAACCCGGCGCGAGTTGGGGCTGTGGGGGCAGTTGCAGCACCACCGAAATTAACAGTTTCAGACTTGAGCACAGTGCCATCAAAGTCCACAAAGGTAACAGTGAAAGTATTAATGGTGTAAAGCGCGGTAACCGTAAGGTTATCAACAATGTAGCTGAAGCCTACATCCCAACCCACAAAAGTCCAGCCCACGCGGCTTGGATCTTCAGGAGCAGTTGCGGCAGCGCCATACTCAACAGTCTCTTCTTTAAGCTCGGTGTCATCAAAATCGACAAAGGTAACTACCAAGGTTCTGATAGCCCATTGGGCAATAAGTACTACATCGTCAGCAGGCATGGTAAAAGTATCACCACTATAGTAGGTTGAGTTGCCCCAAAGCCAACCAACAAAGTCATAACCCTCACGCTCTGGCTCATCAGAAAGAACAGTCACTTCGTCATCCATGTTATAGGGGTTAAGGAGGTCTATCGGCAACATGCCCCCTGTGAAGTATTCGCATACATAGGTAACCCGATAGTCATTTGCTTCCCACTCGGCAACAAAAGTGACATCTGAAGCAGGCATCGCAATTGTGCCACCTATGTCGTAAATCGTCTCGTTCCATTTCCAGCCAACAAAGGTGAAGCCTTCTTTGGTCGGCAGGTCGGTTATGTCTCCTAGCACCTCAACAAGAGCGTTAGCTCGATAATCGTTCTCGTCACTCGGAATAAAGCCTCCTGTGGCTCCATTGGAATCATAGTAGACGTTATACACAGGAATACGAGTCCACTGTGCTTCATAGACTACGCTCTTAGTGACAGTGCCTGGAAGATCAAAACTTGTTTGGTAGGTAGGGCCACTGGGAAGCTCTTTCCAGCCTGCAAATTCCCAGCCTTCTTCACCCGTTGGTATTGGTGCTGCTGGCATATTGGCACCACTCGCCAATCCTGCATGTAGGAAGTTGCCAAAGGTGCCATGAGAACCTTGGCGAAACTCAACGGTAAAGGTGTTTATGTCTGTGACTCCAGCATTATCTTGAATTCTGTTACCCTGAATTGTAAGGGTAAGCTCGATGTTGTAATCATCAATATCAATAGTTACTTCAGTTAACCCAGTACCGGGGTTATCAACCAGCTTCACACCACTGCCAGCAATAACTCCATCAATAAGCACAGTGTAATGAAAATCTAGTCCGCTTCCCTGCCCTGAAGTGGTTACAATAATTTCCATATTCCCATAGTAGATATACAACGTTCTATCGTCTCCCTGCACAACCAAGCTGGTATTCGTCACAGGAAGCCACTGAGCAGTAAAGACAAGCTCTTCTGCAATATCCTCGTCTATCCACATGCCCAAATCCAACGCTGGCTCCCATGAGCCAGTTAGCTCCCAGCTCTCCCCTGGCTTTGCGGTAAACACAGGAATTGATGAGAATCCCTCTGCTATGGCGAGCAAGTCTCCCAAAGTGCCATCATTGTCGATGGTGTAAGTCACTGGCGCGTCATTGCTGCCAACACCAGGGTTAAACGTTACTGTGTGCGTTTCAACACCAAGTGGCACTATCTCGCCTTCCATGGCAACGGGTAGCTCAAACTGCCCGGGGATGAACCAGCCAAAGAGGTTTGTGTCTGAGACTATGGGAGTGCCCGCAAGGAAGAAGTAATCGCTTGTGTAGCTGCTCTCGTCGAGGCTCTGAAGAGGCTGCTCATAGGTCTTCCAACCGAGGAAATTTGCTGGTTGTACTTGCAGTGTCCAGGGGCACTGAGCCAGCTCGTCCTTAGCAACTTCTTGCGAGCTCAAAGCTGGATCCAATAAATCGGAAGGCGCAATGAAATTAACGGAAAAGACTACCTCTTGAGGATCTTCTGTTGCTATTAACTCCTCAGCTGCTTCAGCTGCTTCAAGTGCGTCTGAGGCTTCAACTTCTTGTGCCTCCCCTAGCTCGTCAAAAGCTTCAAGCTCTTCAGAAGTCTCAACTGCCTCTGGTGCCTCAGGCACTTCGGGCACCTCAAACACCTCGGGTTCCCAGGCCTCCTCATACCAGGTCTCTTGCGCATCTACTGCTTCTTGCGCTTGCTCTGCTTGAGCTGTCTGCTCATCTGTACCTTCCTCCCCAAAGGCAACGCTCGGAAACACAAACGCACCAATGGGAATCAGGCTAACAACCAACATTACTGTAAGCACAAGGGAAACTGCTTTAGTAGCAGAATTTCCCTTGGCTAAACTCCCCGCACTCGCGCCATCGAATTTCATCTGTATCATGTCGTACCTCCCACCGCCAGATAATCTTAATCCGGCATAACTAAATCCAACCCAGCAAAACTACTTGCTGGCACAAAAACCACTATTGCTCTTTGCTTTTCAGTTCTTTTCCATCTGCCCATTTCTGCTAACTGCTACCTTTGTGTGCCCACGCGACCATTATGCCTGGAGTTCTTCAGGGGCTACACAATGTCTCCATATAGATTAAGATATTTTCATGATATTTACAATTAGTTTTTGGAAGAATCTCGCAAAAGACTTTGACTTGACGACTGAGTGACCCCTATATGCCCTATTGACTCTTAAAGTTTCCGGTCTCTTCCGTCAGCCTTTTTTGATCTGCTTTTAGCTTTCTTTCGAGTTTCTTGATATACGCCCAAACCCCTTACTGTCCACCCCACGCTGAAAAATGTTGGCTGATAACTGTTTTTCTGCTTCGGTAAGAGCAGCGCGGGATTCTATGCGCGCAATAACTAGCATGCGCTCCTCAATGAGTTCCTGCTAGCGGGTTTGCAGTGCAAAGTAACTCTGAGCAAAAGCTATTTCCTCTTTGCGAGGGTCGCCATTTTGAGCAATCAAGTAGCAGGCATAGCGAGTGAGCATATAATCTTTGACTTTGCGCTCTGAGCCACTGCCTATTGATACCATTTTACTGGCCTCAGTAAAATGGTGCTCACCAACAGTTCCTGTGGCTTCAAGAGAAGTTATCGCCCTTCTCATTGCTATCTCGAAGTTCTGCCATTTTGAGTATCCCAGTATCTCCATAAGATCGCGTGCCATCCAAAACTCGACTCCACTTGCCTCATCAATGCTGGCAAGATCGTCTAAGATCAGTTTGCGATTTTCAATTTCTTCCCTTTTCATCTGCCTTCACCTTTCTTTGACTGCGCTTACCTATGTTAGCATCCCAGTATTAATTTTTGCCCTACCAGGGCATAACGCTCGCAAAACTGAGCGGCTAATCTAAACCGCACCAAAACCAAAATAAAACTGTGAGCGCAGGGAGCTCTAGAGGCACAGGCAGGCAGCAAGACAAGCTGTTCAGGCTTATTCAGGTTTCTTTACAATTTGCCAACGCGGTTATTGACTTGGGTCAATTCGTGTATAATCGTATCCCGCTATATGCTACAAGCACAGTATCATATAATTTTGAGAAGGAGAATTACATGAAGAAGAAGTTACAACTATTATTTGTATTGGTCATCTCTTTTGCACTGGCTACCGTTGGTCTCGTGGCCTGCGGCGATTCGCCTGCAGAGCCAAATGAGGCTCCTGAGCTAGAGCAAGACATCGAAGAAGCCGAAGAGGGCGAAGAGGCTTCAGATGAGCCTGCAGACACCCTTGAGGCTCTGTTGGCTGCTGTTCAAGGTGAGAGCAGTGCATCTGCTGCCTACGAGGCTTTTGCCGCTGCAGCCAAGGAGGAGGGCTACGAGGGCATCGCCCGTCTTTTCCAAGCTACCGCTGATGCTGAAGCAAAGCATGCTGAGGACGAGTGGGCACTGGCTCTAGAGCTTGGTGCTACTGAGAGACCAGTCGCAGACACACCTGAGGTGGGAACCATTGAAGAGAATCTGCAAGCTGCCATTGATGGCGAGACCTATGAGTACACCGTAATGTACCCTGCCTTCATTGCAATTGCACAGGCAGAGGGCCTCGACGAGGTTGCTCAACTCTTTACTCTCGTATCCGCTGGCGAGGCTGTTCACGCCGCTACCTTTACCTACGCACTCTCCAAGATTGACGACATTGAGCATCTCGATAGTTTCTTTGCCGAGATCTTCCGTTGCGTTGATTGTGGCGACATCCAAACCGAGCGTCCCGATGAGTGCAAGATTTGCGCTGCTTCTGGCGACACCTACGTAGCCTATAACTAAGAACTACCCCCGCCTTGATATCAAGGCAACCCCCCGTGCTTGCAGCAACAAAACCTCCGCCCCAACAGGCGGAGGTTTTTTATTTATAGAGTCAGCATTAGTGTTCGCACTCCTGTCGCTCTGCAACATCGATACGCAAAGCGCTAAGGGCAGCAGGTGTGTAAACTGGTAATACACCAGATAAGTGATTGCCCTACAGATTGAACCACAAACATGAACAGCCTCGTATTATTCTGCTTGATCACATGTACACAAGCAAGCCTTATGCCTTGGCATGATGTATCAAGTTTTTGCCAGAAAATTGCGTTTAGGGGTCGATACCTTCAACAAATACTCAGAAATGTGGAAGAAAAACTGCTATTCTGCCGCAATGAGCCCTAAAAAGTTACCAATAACAACCCCGAACCGCAAATTTCTGGCAAAATATGCTCAATCACTGCCAAGTGAGGGTTACGCGCCGATTGTAGACCCCCTGCACAGTCGCAAGTAGCTATTCTAAGTGCTCGTCCATAGGGAAGTCCTATTTCGTCGTCCGCTAGCGCTTGTATTTTTCCATATCCGCAGCTCCAAGTAATCGCCACAACTACTACGCGCCCGCAGTATAATATGCGACTACATCAAAGGGGAACGTATCAAGCATGAGCATACGGTTACTTATGGTTACTTACTACCCTCAAAACCCATGAACCCGTAGATGCCTAAGATGGCGGTAAAAATGACTGCGCTATATACAGAAAACCTTTCGGCAATCCCGAAGTAATCCAGCGGCATTGCGCCAGCACCTATGGTTCCTATGAACATCACGAGTAATGCTAAAAGCGAGATGATTGCCAGAGACTTGTTAGTCTGCTTTCTCAAGCCACCAACAGTAATCAGAACGAGCGAAGCTATTGAGAGAACAACCACCAGTGTTGTTACAACGTATAGATGCATTATGTCTTGGAAGCTTCCGGCAAACCCGCTCTCTGATAAAGGAAAAAGCGAGTATCCGATGGCCGAAACAAAACTCATGGCAGTAAACAAATACACACCTAAGCGGAGAATCCTATTGGCTTTGCCTTGCACAACAATGCAAACCAGGACGCAGCACAGGCAGCTAAACAGATGATAGAGAGAAGATAGTCCACTTGCTATGGCAAAAGACGGCGCATTAACTGCCGTCAAGTCGCTGACAGCCTGACTCATCCAGTTGTAATCTGGATAATGCATTGCCCCAATAGTGTCGTGTAATAGATAAAACAGCAAGCCGATAACGCCCGATAGACAAAGCCAATGTGTCAGTTGTTTCTTTCTCATATGTTTTCCTGCCTAGTGAAATAATTATCTACACTTACCACCAAGTAATTATCTCATAATTGCCTCCGAGAGCTCACAGGGAATATCATAGTGTAAGAAAGGCGGCGGTAACTGAGCTTGACTGCTACAGCGGCTTGCAGGCAGGCATGGCTTTTTTGACAATAGCCTCTATTTTTGAAAGTCATTATCCTCTATTCTTGAAAATCTCATGAAGGAGTTTATGTGTTGCCCATCACCAGCCTAACAGCTTAAGGATCCCGCTTAGCCTCAAGAATGTGCAGGAGCTCGTGAGAATAAGTATTGCGCACTTTCTATAGATGACTCTTTTTGCGTAGACCTCTGTTCCTGCTTTGCCAGCACGCTCATGAAACTGGTGCCTTGCTTCTTGTTCTTGCTAGAACTTATTACATGAGCAACTATGCCAAGTTGCCCCAAGAAGAGTGCAGCATGCATGACACTACGCCTCCATGGTAGCAAGAAATTCACATAGCTGCTGCTGCTCTCTGTGCAATCGCTTTGCCTCGCGTTGGTACATAGCCTCAAGTTGACGGGTCGCAATCAGTTTATTAATCAAGACCTCTCTGCTGGGCATATCCTCCCAGGTCTGCCACTCCACACCGCTTTCTAAGCAGCTGCTAATTTTATCGTAATTCATCTTTTTTCCTCTTCTTCGTACCAGAAGCTGGCATTGCATGAAACACAGTTCTGGTTTGAGTGTCATATGCCACCTCTATTGTCCTACCACTTCTATCAAAACCAACTAAAAGCGCTACCGGGTGCTCTGGATGCTGCTTGGAATAGATAGGATTGATGATAACGTTCAAAATGTCTTCACTGGAGACATCATGCTTGAATGCGCTATCTGTAAACTACAATCGGTAGTGCTGACAATATCCATGAGTGTCACTCTCTATTAGCGAGATTTCATTTTACCACCGAAAGCTGACGATTGGCGTCTGGTAACACTTTTGCTGCTCAAGGCTTGTAAGCGGTAAGCCAAATCCAGTTGCCGCATCATCGACAGAGAGCTAACTGAGCTGCTTCAAGAGCATGGAGTAACTCGGTAATACTGACTGTGACAGTGCCCAGCTGCAACTTCCGTTGACAACCTGGCAGAAGTTGCCGGACAAAGCGTGCAGAAATCGACGGTTAAGTTGTGCAGAAATCGACGGTTTTTTGACAAAAGCGCTGGTAGACACCATAATAAGTACATGCAGTATTTTGATCGCATAATCGACAGAGAGCTAGCTGAGCTCCTACAAGAGGTTCCTGCTGTTTCTATCGTTGGAGCCAAGGGTGTAGGTAAGACTGAGACTGCTAAGAGACTGGCTTCTACTGTGCTACGCGTTGATGTCAGTGCACCAGCCAAGGCGCTTGCGAGCAGTATGGAAAACCTGGCAAAGGTCGCAAGGTGGCCAGTGCTGATTGACGAGTGGCCAAAAGCAGCTTCAAGTTGGAACAATGTCCGCCGTATTATTGATGACGAACCTGGCTTAAATCGTTTCATCCTTACCGGAAGCACTTCTGGCACTGGCCTCAATCTTCATAGTGGAGCGGGAAGAATCGTTCAACTCAACATGCATACGATGTCAATCGCAGAAAGAGGGCTCTGCGAGCAAGTAATCTCAATTTCAGAACTACTCGATGGCAAAAGCTACGATGGGGCATATGAACAGTCTTTGATGTGCCTTGAAGATTACGCACATGAGATTTTTGCCTCTGGCTTTCCAGGTATCAGAAACCATAGCGACAGGGGCATTAAGGCGCTTTTGCAGGGCTATCTTGCCGCTATAGTCGAAAGAGACTTTGAGGAACTGGGAGTAGTGGTACGCAAGCCCCATGTTCTCAAAGCCTGGCTCACTGCCTATGCGGCTGCCACGGGCACAACGACCTCTTACGCAAAGATTCTTCGAGCGTCAACGCAAGGTGAAGATAAAATGCCTAGTAAAGATACTACCTTGGTATACCGAGACACCCTGGATCGTCTTTATCTTACAGAGCGTGTTGATCCATGGCTACCAAGCACTAATCCCATTGCGGCTCTTGGACGTAGCCAAAAACACTTTTTAGCTGACCCTGCGCTTGCCCTCAGTCTGTTGAAGCTCTCAAAAAGGGACCTGTTCATCGGCGCAGAGGATATGGCTGTTGGCAAAAGCAGGGACAACTCACTTTTTGGCAGACTTTTTGAGAACCTGGTAGCAATATCACTCAAGGTGTATGCCCGGTGCGCAGGCGCAGAGCTCTATCACTTTAGAACTACGGACTCTCGCCATGAGGTAGACTTCATTGTGGAGCGGGGCAACGACCTGCTGGGCATTGAGGTAAAGCTGAGCCCTGAGGTAAGCCCCGAGGATGGTCACGAGCTTAACTGGCTTGAGAGCCAGATCAGTGAAACCAGGCGTTTTACCAAAATTATCATTAATACCGGCACTCATGCCTACAAACGCCCCGACAACATACTGGTTGCGCCGCTTGCCCTACTTGGCACATAGCACGAAGTAATTATCCCGTAAGGTGCTGGAGATAATTGTAAGCGTCATCAAAAAGGGTGCAGAGCTCAACACAGTCAGAGGCTCGGTTGGTGTTTGCCAACCGAGCCTCTGAGCCTTACTTGAATCTGCCTTGCAATAAAGACCTATTTCGCATTTGCGTAGGCTTCTTTTTCTTCTTTACCAGAACGCATCGCCAACACAACTATGGCAAGTTGTACCACAAAGAGGATGGCGTGTACGATGGTCCAGTTGTCGGTAATTATCATCGGAGTAAAGATGTTTTGAGTAACTATGAAAAGTATTGCAGCAACTACTGCCACAAGGATGTTTACGGCCAGGAAGCCCACGCCGCCCTTGCTCTTCTTTCTTTCGTTACCTTCGTTGTTAGTCTTGCGCCTGCTTACCAGAGCGATAATCAACATGAGCACCATGAGTATTCCAGCGATTGTCAGCAACAAGTTCATCAAGGCCCACGATGCCACTGTTGGCGTTGCCAGCGGAACTTCCTTCTCCTCAATGGTAATGGTGGGAGGCGGAGTTACCGGTGTAGGCGTTGGGGTAATAGTCTGCGTTTGTGGCGTTGGCTCAGCCTCTGGCTCAGCTTCTGGCTCAGGTGTAGGTGCCAAGATCGGCAGCAACGGTGCAGCTACGAGGGGAGCAACTGGTGCCAATGGGCTGATCGGTGGAGTTGGAGGAATCACTGGTGGAGTTGGTGGTGTTGGTGGGTCAACCGGATCCACTGGGTCTACAGGGTCTACTGGATCAACCGGATCTACTGGGTCAACCGGATCCACTGGGCCTGCAGGAGCAGCCGTAATGGTAAAGGTTCCCGGTATAACTGTTACAGCATAGTTCGCATTTGCAGTATAGTCGGCGGTCAGTACACCAGTGTACGTTCCAACTCCTTCAGCAGTGCTAGTGCGGGAGTAGCTGATGGTGCCTAAATCACTCGAATTTATCAGATTTCCGCTTGTTATCGAGCCAGTGAAAGCAGGGTCAGCAGCTCCTGCAACCTTTGAGGCGCTGCTTACTGTAATGACTATTGGACGCGGCGTGATGGTAAAGGTGGCACCAGTTGCGACTACCTCATAGTTGGGGTTATCTCCCAAGTTTACAACGATCTCATAGCTACCAACATCTTCGCCTTCTGTGCGGCTTAGCGTGTAGTTGA
>WQXH01000049.1 GCA_009784945.1 Coriobacteriia bacterium
AGACGGCACAGGCGCACCTTTTGCTGGCCATCCAGGAAACCTCCAAGAAGGCGACACCTTCCAGGTAACCTTTAAGGTAAGCGAAGACGATACTGCCACAGTTACCGTTACCATGTTAGTATCTAACAGGACTGCGGCTGTGCTAACGGTGCCCGCTGGCAAGATCGTGGCTCATAACGCACCATTCCCCGATGGAGCATTTGCAGACACCACGCCAAGTTACATGCAGGGAGTTTCGGTCTTTGATTCTGAAGATGGACCTGCCTTAAACGCAAGTCATATCACGCATGACAGACCCGTTGATACGAAAATTCCCGACAGTGACTATAGGGTTACCTACACAGTAACCGACTCAGACGGCAACGTCACCACCAAGACTGGGCTGGTGTTCGTAGGAGACTGGATTGATCTTGATGGCTACTATATTAATGCCCATGACTTCAGGAAAAATCTCAGTGACGTAAAGGGCACCCAGGCCGAGGTATTGACTGAGTCTCGCGCCAGAGCCATTGATGGGCGACCAGAACTTGCACCCAACGTGCCTAACGAAAACTTCGGCAACCCCGTTGACGTAATAGTGCTTAACGACGGTGGCTACTACAGTCAAGGCTCCAGCACAACTCTGGCCAACGGCTTCCAGATTACGCTGGCGATTGATGAGGCAAAAGACCGCACCCATAACATCACGGCGCTCGTCGATGATAATCGTCTGTCGCTGTCCTACCGCGCCAATGGTGGCTCGGGCACTCCGCCAGCAACCACAGTGCACAACCCAGGCACTACGACCTCGGTTGCTGCAAAAGGAAACCTCACCCGCACAGGCTACACCTTTGAGGGTTGGGCCACCTCGGCAAGCGGCAACGTTGCCTACCAGCCTGGCCAAAACATCAGGATAAACTCCAATACCACGCTCTTTGCAGTATGGAAGGCAGTGCCGATTCCAAGAGTAACCCTGACCTACCATGCCAATGGTGGCACGGGTACTCCTCCAGCAGCCGTACAACGCGACCAAGGTTCAACAGTTACCTTGGCTGGCCAGGGAAGCTTAAGGCTTGCAGGACACAGCTTTGAAGGTTGGGCGTCCACCCCAAGAGGAAATGCTGCCTATCAGCCTGGACAAACAGTAAGGCTTAATGCCAATGCCAACCTCTATGCTGTATGGAAGGCCATTCCGCCAGCAGCCACGGTAAGCCTCACCTACCATGCCAATGGTGGCACGGGCACACCACCTGCTTCGCTACAGCGCACCCCAGGCTCTACGGTAACTCTTGCAGCGCCAGGAAACCTCCAGCGCTCTGGACACAGCTTTGGAGGCTGGGCACTTGCCAGCAACGGTGGAGCTGCCTATCAGCCTGGCCAAAACATGAGGCTGCACGAAAACATCAGGCTCTATGCGGTATGGACAACAACTCCTGTTGCTGCCCCAACGCCTCCGCCAACGATTATTGTTACACCAGCAACACCACAGCCGCCTAACATCATAGTGCAGCCACCGGTCTACATACCAGGACAACCTGTGTACGTGCCAGTAGCTGGTGCCCCAGTAGTCATTCGCGAGCCTGCTGAGCCTGCTCCCGCAGAGCCCAGGACGCCCGTCACACGCACAACTACAATCCAGCCCGACCCGGTGCCTATGGCAGAAGTGCCAGCGCAAGTAGAGACCTGGGCACTCATCAATTTGATTGCCACGCTGCTCCTGATGCTGGCCCTCCTTGCCGCCATAGTCCGCTTCATGCGTCGCCCCGACCCAGAAGAAGATGATGACTATGAGCGCAGCAGGAAGAGCAAAGACGATGGCAAGCACTCCGCGCCAAGTCGCCTCTTCATGGCAGTAAGTGCGGTGGCAGCAATAGCCGCACTCGTACTATTTGTCATTACTCAAAACCTTGGAAGCATCATGACAATGATGGATAAATACACCACCATATTTGTTGTGCTCTGCATTGTTGGTCTGATATCCACCGTGGCTCTCTTTGTAAGCGCCGCACTCTCCAACAACAAATCCAAAGAAGAGGATGCAGAGTACGAGTACGAGGTAGGAAGAAGCTCAACAGTATCCATGGTTGACTAAGCTCTAGCCTATCAACACAAGCACAACCGCAACACCAATGCTCCTGTCACACAAGTGACAGGAGCATTTGCTTAATAGCCCACTCCTACAGGTCTTGCCAAACAGCTATACATTTGCACAGCTATACATTTGCATATTGTCATGCATCTTTGCATGCTATAATCTCCCTGGCGTGATGTTCGTTGCCGGACGCACCTCTACCTTAGAGGGGAGGTGATAGTTTATGCTAGACGGTCTAATCATTGCGGCTGCTATTGCTGCTATTATTGCGACGCTTATTGCGGCGGCTGAGTTTGGCTGGAAGGTCTGGCAGCGGGTGAGCCATAGGAAGAGGCGCTAAGGAGTAATCCCTAACGCCTCAAAACCACCTAAGGTGCGCCCGACTTTCCTAGCGGGCATCACGCCGTTATTATAGCAGGGTCAATTATTCTCACGCAAGCTTAATTTGCAGCTTAATGTGCAGTTGCAGCCAAATGCAGTTGCAACCTCTAGCCCACAATAGCCACCTCGCAAGCGGCCTTTGGAGCTGGATGAGATTTTTATCTGCCAATAAGCAAGAAGACCTTGAAGAGTTGGTAGAAAGGAGCCCTTATATGACAAAGGTGGTAGGACATTACATGGATAGCACTCATCCAGACTATGAGTGGCTCACTGAGCTCAGAAGAGAAATGGCCGAGCTAGACAGACGAAGCGAGATAATCGAAGCACGTGATGAAGGGCTGAATGAAGGCCGCACGCAAGAAAAGCTCACCATAGCAAAAAATCTACATAAAACGCAAATGCCTATAGACGAGATTGCAACAGCAACTGGCCTGACTACAATAGAGCTGGAAAATCTTCAAGCTACAGCAAGGTGACAACTCTTCCTGTAAAACCATTCCAACCTTGCTCAAGGCAACTGCGCAGTTCAAAGATAAACTCTTCCAGTGGGGCGGTGCGCACAGTGTCCAACGCGCTCCAGTCGCCCATGCTAACTTAAGACGCAGCAATTATTTGAGGGGTCTTGCTAAAAACAACACCGTGGCTATTGCACCAGCATGGCACCAGCAGTCCGCGATTTGTGGCACCGACGTTCCGCTGGGTGGTACCGACACCAAGCTCGTTTTCTATCCCCAGTCAAAGCATTATTGGGCAAGGCATCTGAGCCCTCAAGGGTGGTGAGCGCAAGGACGCCGCTCACCGGTTTGCTTGCGCAAACTACGCCAAGGCGCACCCTTGACCGCTCAGGCCCCTAACCCAGCTGTGCAATGACAGGGAAATGCCAAATCTTTGCTACCAAAAAGCTTGAGCACTGTCTTTGAGCTTACTTTTGCTGTTAGGCACAGCGGTACCTCTTCTGGCGCAATTACGTACTTACTCCACGCTCAGCGGATTGGCAGTACCTTTGCTCCGGGTCTTTGCTCCGTAATATATATCCGCGCCATAAAATATCCAAGTTTTGCCAAAAAATACAGCTTATGAACGAATTATTGGTCAAAACTGCCCAGATTACGGTCTATTTGAGCTAATTCACCTTGGTTTTGCGTCAAAATCGTTCATAAGCTGTATATTTTGGCAAAACACGGTCATTTTGTGGCACGGAGTTGTTTTTTCTAAAACCTTGTTCGTAGCCCCTGTGTCATGCACGCGTAGCGATGTTTGGTGGGTACCTGTGGAGAAATCTGGGTTTTTGCCCCTGTGTCATGCGCGCGTAGTGTTGTTGCAGGATTTTCTATTACATGCATTGCAAGCCTGCAAACGCCAGGCTCACAGTGCACCCAGATAAAGCCAAGATAGTGTATTAATGAGATGACAAGAGCAGCATGACGCGAGAGTGTCACATACGATGATGTGAGAGGTGCGGCGTAGAATTACCCGCACTAACTCGACTTTTCCTGGCAAGATATTTTGATAGCTAGTGGTCTGTTACAACTAAAATGCAGCTTTATGGGTGAGGATTTTCTTCGTTAGGCAAGGCGGGGTTATGTGGCACTACTTGCAGTAATGCCACATAACCCTTACGCAGCATAACGGAGAAAAGACCAGCCAGAAAGCTGCATTTTAGCTGACACAGTGTACTAGTGTAGGGGCGACCCCATTTGGTCGCCCCTTAGTCTAGATATGCCAATTTGAATTGCCCTAAGCTCCTCTGTCTTATGCATACTTGCCAAGCAACTTGACAGTAGGCAAAGATGTGATATATTTATCATAATGACAAATATATCACAAGGAGGACCCATGGAATCAAAGCGTCTCAGTCTCAATCGCCTTAAGTTGGTAAGCCTTATCGTTGCATCTACTGGCAGCGTCGTGTCATTTGCTTACTGCCTCTTCTTTGTAGATTCCCTAGCATGGCAAATAGTGTATATCGTCTGTCTGTTTGCCTGGGTTTTCGCCTCGATATTCAGTCTGGTCAGCACCACAAGAGGAAGGGTGCGTAGCGATGAGATGTCCCGGCATAACGAAGAAGAAGCTAGCTCTGTTGCATATAGAGCAGCTCAGACTGTTCTGATGATCGCGGTGGTGCTAATAGTTGGATTTGGTATGGATATTGCTATAAGCGCACCTCTATTGTTTGGCATATCATTCTTACTTTACGCGGTGCAGTCCGGTTTCTACCTTTTCTTAGAAAAGGAGGGGATTAAGGCTGATGCCAAAGCTGATCACTAACCTTCGACAGCTCAGGCTAGAGCGAGGCATGAGTCAAGAGGAACTCGCTGACCTGGTTGACATCCGACGTGAGACAATTCTGAGGCTTGAGAAGGGTATGTATAACCCATCACTCAAATTAGCAATGGACGTTGCCAAAGTCTTTGGCGTGGCCGTTGAAGAGTTATTCAGATTTGATGAATAATCTGTTGTCGTCACCACAACGAGCTAGCCTTAATAGATCTGGGGTGCATAAAGCTAACTGTTATAGGCATCTGTTAATCGATGCCTAATTTGCAGGGCATTTAGTTTTATATTAACACCTTGCCTAACGAAGAGAGCCCGCACCCATAAAGCTGCTTTCTAGCTGACGCAGTGTACGACTGGTTGCATTATTGACAGACCTGTAGTAAGTTCTGCAGCATTCTGGCAAATGAAAGCGCAGGACGACAGGAGAGTTTGCTTCGCACTGCGCTCGACAGGGGTTTTGCACTGCAAAAAACCGTGCGTATCTATGTCGAAAAAATATGCCACATCCCTAAATCCGAGCGTGTCTACATCGAAAAGCAGCAGTATCTAAGCCCATATCCTCATGTCGCCCTGTCACGTTCGCTCGAAGAGCGGTTCCTGCAACATTCGAGCTGCGCTCGAACGCGACAGGACAAGGCCGCAGGGCCTACCCACACCCTCATGTCGCCCTGTCGCGTTCGCTCGAAGAGCGAATGTTGCAGGGCCTACCCATACCCCACTGTCGCCCTGTCGCGTTCGCTCGAAGAGCGAATGTTGCAGGGCCTACTTGCATTATCGGCAGACCTGTAGTAGCTCCTGCAACATTGCCTCGCAACGCGCAGGACGACAGTGGGGGTGCACCGCAACGCACCGACGACCGTGGGGAATTACCACGCAGAACACGCGGACGACAGTGGGGAATTACCACGCAGAACGCACCGACGACAGTGGGGGATTGCTTCGTAATATGCGCGAAGACAGGTGATTCTACTGTGCTAAACGTACAGGAAAACAGGAGTATCAACGGTCAAACTGCCGTTTACCAGAAAAAAATAAAAAAGCTGATTTCCTGTTTCTTTTTGCCATCAAGAGGTGTACAATTTGTTTCGAAGGGTTGGTATTGACACCAACGAGGTCTCATTCATTTGCTGGGTAGTAGATGATAGGACGCGTTGAGAGAAGTACCATTTTGAGGTCACATGAAGGGCTGGGTAGCAGATAGTGTGACAGGCTGGGATACGAATTTTAACTGAGGTAGTACGTAAAAACTGGGCATACGACCACTTAGTGGGTCACGTCATCGCATCTGAGCAGTGGGACTCCCCTTTGCGTATGCACGCGTGCATGCGGGGTTTGGTGCAATTGGGACGAGTAGGGTTTTGAATAGGAAAAAAATTGACATGCGTCAGCAGTATGCGAGTTGCATTGTGTTTTTAGTGCAATCTGGCAATTTGCAAATGAAGCACAAGCTCAGCCAGGTGCCCACGGCAGCAGTCGTGAGCGGGATAGGCGGCGCGTGTGCAAATGCTCATCGTGTCACCACCTCGGAGGGATCAATTTAACGTATGGAAGCTAGCACTAGAAACACCAGGGGCACAACAAGTAAAACCAGTAGCAAGAAGCCACTAATAATAGTGGCAATTGCTGTGGTGCTTGTTGTCGTTTTGGTCATCGCAGGAGTACTGCTGTTTAACTCAGGCTCCTCTCGTTATCAAAAAAATATCAGCGGCATAGAAACAACCACGCAGCAGATGGGGGGCGCAACCATCACCAACTACATCACCTTGGTAGCTGAAAACATCAATTGGACAGAGATCAGCGAGGACGAACGCGCAGGCACTGCCCGCTATGCAGTCAACCACATAATAGAGAGAGCCCAAGAAGAGGGCGTATCCAATTTTAATATCCTAGGTATGAGCGAGCCTGATCGCCAGACCTTGTTCTTATATACCAATAGCAGCGAAGAGACAGTGACCTTGTTTGTAGGGGAAGAACAAGTACCCGTCTCGCTCAAACGATGACGATCAGAAAAGGGAGATACCAGTGGGAGTACTAAGAGTGAGTAAAACAGTAATAAGGAAGGGGCAATGCTAATGGGTGGATTGCAACAACACAGGAGTACTGGCAAGCAGGCCTGCAAGATGCTGGCTTTGTTTGCTTTTGTATTGACGGCGATGCTTGCGCTCGTATTGATGTCTGGCTGTTCAACAGCAGGTAACAATACGGGCGACTTACCAAGCTCGGAACAAGCAGAGCAGTCAGGCTCTACAGACGGAACCAGTGGGTCGGGATTTGTAATAGAAGATTCAGCAGTAGTTGATGTCAACATTGATGAGGAGGGGCAGTAGCCATGTCGAATCACCAAAAAAGAGGCCTCGCGGCCAACGGAACCAGAGGTTCCATCCTACGAAAGGCGCTATCGTATTTTCTAGCAATAATGCTAGCGGTAACGCTTATTCCTTTAGCGTCCATAGGTGCGCCAGATCAGGATGTCGTAGAACCACTAGATAGTAATGGACTCGAGCTTATTGAGGAGGGAGAGGCTGCTGAAGATCAAGGAGAGGCGCCAGCGCTTGAGGCACTGGATCCAGCTCCAGAGCTTGGGGCTCCAGCTCTTGAAGCTGTAGACCCAGAGGTCATCATTGAGGCTCCAGCCTTAGACCCCACGGCTCCAGCAGTTGATCCTGTAGGCCCAGCTGTCCAAGCTCCTGGCATTGAGGGCATAGCCCCGGGCGATGCCAACAACGGTGAGTTTGCTGACATCAGGCCACTTGATGATGGCGGCATCGGTATCCTAAGCGATGCCGAGCAAGTTTCTACCTGGCAACAGTTTAGAACTGCTTGGGCAAACCCAAGCGTCTCCCAAATCGAGATTACGGCATCAATTAGAAAAGACACGACTGCCGCAGGAGACAGACTGCCAGCACTGAGCCGCAGCTTGCATGTACAAGGTGCTACTCCTGACATTGTCGTGGACTTTAACTCAGGTGACACTCTCGCAGCCAATAACTTTGCACTCGCAAATCGCACAGCTGCACAGCAGAGCAACCTGACTTTGGAAAACCTCACCATAATACGTGGTGGAACCACTGCTCTCATTAGTAGCCCTGCAGCATCACCAGGCTGGAACATTACGCTCAGAAACATTAAGGCGTCAGGAGCCCCAACCAGTCGCCTTTTGGATGTTGCTCAATCAAACCTCACACTTGCTGGATCGGTAGCCTGGCAAAACACCGCCACCACCAATCCGCAAATTACCACGGGCAAGCTTACCGTTGCACCGAGTGCACAAATCCAGCTTTCCAGAAATAATAATGCTCTTACTACAGCTGTCGGCAGCTTGATCAACGTAGTTGACTTGCTTGAAGTTGGGCAGGGCGCAACGCTTGACCTGAGTGGTGGCGGCTATGCCGTTAACTTCTCTGGCAGCGCAGCCCCCAGGCAGGCAACAGCCACCTTTGCGGCAAACACCACACTTAGTATTACTAACGCCCGCGACGGTCTTTTCTTGGGTCATCCTCCTACAGCTGCTGCTTCCGCAGCCGCAAGTAAAGTTGACTTTGGATCAAACTCCACGGTAACCATCAGCGTACTCAACGAGGCTATTCGCGCCACTGATGTTAGGTTTAGAGCTGGCTCTGTAGCTAACATTAATGCAACCAATGCCTCAGATGCAGACGCCACGCCTGCGGCAGTCAACCTGGGTATTCAAGGAGCCAACCTCCATGCTTTCTTTGGCGCCTATGATGGTGCCAAGGTCACCATCACCGCTGTTGGCGGTAATGGTCTTTCCGTTGGATCAGGAACGGGTGATCAAGGCACAGGAAGGCCTGCCTCTGCCAAAATTGAGGTGCTAGACAAAGCTCATCTCATCGTTAATTCCAACGGAACCGGACACGGAGGCTACAACGCAGTCGTTACTGCCATGGCTAACAGCGGTGGCTTTACCGTTACTGGCGGCGGACAAATTCAGGTAAATGCCACCAGAACTAACGTGGCTTTTCCTGGAATCATCCAACAAATTACTGGCGGCACCTTCGTCGTTGACGGTGAGGACTCCAAACTCGAAGTAATCCAACACGGTAGCTATAGTGGCTATACGGCGGCCGTGCGCTTTAGAATTCTGGGAGGCCAAACCTTTAGAGTCACAAACGATGGAGAGGTTCTTATCAAAAAGTTACGCCACACCGGTGCACAGTCTGCCGGCATCCGCTTTGGCGATGGCTCTAACAACAACTTCTTTATTGAAAACGGTGGCCTGGTTAATGTTACCAATGAAGGCAATGGCACCGTCACAATTGCTACCAACACAGCTGGCGGTAATGAGGCTGTCGAGTTTAACCGAGACGGCTTTACCTTTGAAGTCAAAGGAGCGAGCGTCAATCGTCCCTCTGCCTGCCAGCTGATAGCTCGCTTTGGCTCTGCCATCGATGCAGGCAGCTGGGGCGGCGGAGACATCAAGATAGGACCAGGCACGGTCTTTGAGGCCATTGGTACTGCTGGTGCCAACACAGGCGCAGTGACCTCAGATGCTCGCAGATACTCCACCATTAACGCAACAGGACCAAATTTTAACTTTGAGATAGATTCGCCCCTGTATTACGACATGGTAAACAGGCGCACTGATGGTGGCTCGGTATTTAACCTGGGCTCCGGAGCCAACTGGAAGTCCAAAAACTCCGATGCTGCTCTTTGGATTGCTGGACGCAATGACTACGATAGCACTCCTTCAAGGAGCTTTACTCTTATTGACTACGAACTGCGCAAGACGGCCGCTGCTTGGAATGCCTGGACCTTCGTAAACGGAGATGCGGGATATAAAGCATGGTGGGACGCAAACGACGAGCACCGTATGGGTAGCTATACCCGTATCAGCGGTAACAACGCAAAGCCCAACATTTTAGGAAGTCACCCAGCAACCAATGCTGACAAGTACGTGCGTTGGATGGGCACGGTAGGCGAGGGCTTTGATCAAAAAGGCCGTGCTTTCTGGGACGACGAGGTCTTCGGCATTATTGAAGTAACCAAGGCAAATACTGGTGAAAAGATTACCTTCGAAGCAGAAATGACGCTTTCGATAGAAAAAGAGACTGTCTATAGCGTGGAAAAAGTCGTACAACCGCTTGAAGGTGTACTGCGCTTCGATAATGACGGCTCCTTCCTTGAAGCGGGAGACACCTATAAAGTGCTTCAGTATTGGCGTGGCGGCGCAGACCCCAACTCATCCAAGCGTCATGAGGTAGTGGATGCATCGGGCATTGCCCCCATCGTCGTAACCGATGTGGTGCCACCGCTGCCGGCTACCACAATCACACCTGACCCCTTCTACGCCAACCAGCGCAGTCTGAGTGGCACGTGGACTAAGGCTGCAAACGACAATCCACCAGATAGCATGAAGGCTATGCTCAAGCGCGGTACTGCTGCAGCAATCCCTCTTGAAGGCACACCCACCCTCAATACAGACAGTACCAACACAAGCGGTACCTGGAGCTTTAATATCGCCAGCGGCGTTACACTGCAAGAAGACGACCAGATCTTCATCGTCTTTACTGATGCAACCGGCAACGAGCAGCCCTTGGTGGACACCCCCAAGCGCGACATGATGATCCCCGCCGCCGCATCGGTTATGGTGCAGGCACCGGGTACATCTATCATCGGTACGCTCTTTACCGATGAAGACCGCAATGGTTTCTTCAGCAACGGTGATGAAAGACTGGCTGGCAAGGAGGTACTCCTCTATAGAGCCGGCAATCTCACAACCCATATCGACACAGCAACGACCAATGAACAGGGCGAATATATCTTTGTTGTTGATCCAGGCAGCTATGTCATAAAGGCACCTGCCCACCCCGGATATGGCTATACCAGTCTTATCACCGTTGGGCGCACGCCTAATACCATCTACAACGATGTTAACAATAACGGCTTTAGCGGCACTCTCACCGTAAACAACGACAATGAGGCCAATCTTACCAAGACAGCAAACGCTGGGTATGCCATAGCAGATAAGAATCTAGATCCAGGTGCCTTCACAAAGGACCTGGTCAAGGTAGGCGGCGAGGTTACTAACGGCCCCATCCATGATTCCACGGCAGACCTCACCTATGAGATTGCCTATAAGATGCCCGTTAGTACCGCTGGTTATAACCAGATAACCTTGCTCGATATCATGGATCCAGGTCTGGTGCTCAAAGATGGTAACGCTGCTGCCAACATCCAAGTGCGCGCAGTTGCAAAAGACGGCAGCGATATACCTATAGAGGGCACTGCTGCCTACGCAGCGGGCACCGGAGACCTTGCTGGCACTATGGTTGCCAGCTACACCCTGGACGATGAAACCAGTTACGTAGCATTGAATGGTGCTACCATTATCATGACCGTCACCGCCAAGCTTGAGAAGGTCGACAACGCATGGCCAACCCTCGTCACCAACAAGGCACGCCTGCTGGTTAATGGCGGTACGGATCCCTTTGTTGACGATGAAGAAAACAAAGAGAGGAACATCGGCCTCATCAGCGGCTTTGCCTTTGTTGACTCCAACTATAACGGTGTATTTGACGTCAGCGAAACAGGTATAGAAGGACAAACCATAGTCCTCAAAGTCTGGAACGGCACAGAATACGTTGCCTACACACCAACGTCGGATGATCAAGCCGTTACCGACAGCAATGGTGCCTACAAGTTTGAGGTACCCGCTGGTCTTTATCGCATAGAGTTCCCCACACCTGTTAATGGTATGGGCATCACCACTACACTGAGCGATAACTCTCCCGGCTCAGAAGGTGTGGTAGAGAATATCCGTATTGAGCTCGGTACCGCTGCTCAGCAAACACGCACGATAAGTGCGGGTTATAACGAGCCCGGCCCTGATAAGTTTATCGATGATCTCATTAAGAGCTTTGACAAGAGTGTTGATGACGGCTCCGGCACTTTTGTAAAGAACCGCAGCGTTACCGACATCGACGAAGAGCTGCTTTATAAGATTAGCTTTATTGTGCCTGAGCCAGATCCTGGTGTTACCCCCTTCGCTGGCTTCTACGCCATTGAGCTTAAAGATGTCATGGATCCAGGCCTTGCCTTTGCTAACGTTGCCGCAGGTAGCTGGAACTGGCAGATCAAGGTAGGAAATACAGTGGTCACCAGTGGCGTTGCCACAGGCAACGAAGTTGACTACACCTTCTCGCCAGCAGGCATTCAGCAATACCTCGTGGGCGCTGCTCCTGGCACCGAGGTTGCCCTTATGGTTAAAGCCAACATGGTGCAGGTAGATGGCCAGTGGCCAACGAAGCTCACAAACCGCGGCTATCTCCATATACCAGCAAGAAATGGCGATAAGAACGCCGAGAAGGAGCTCATCCTTGACGCACAAGGTCAAGCTCCAGTCATCGACTTTACCCAGTACCCACTGGTAGTTAAGCAAACCCGACTGGTTGACAACATCATGACCAAGGATGCTCTTTGTGCAGCTCTTAAAGTCACCGATGCAGAAGACTATCCCAATTGGATATCTGATACAGACGGTAGAAATCAAGATCTCTACAAGAACATGGTCGTAACTGTACTTGACAGCAACGGCCAGCCCACCGACATCAACACCGCAAACGTCGGTGTCCACAAGGTGCGCTACGTTGCAAAAGATTCAAACAACAACATCACCACTGAGTACCGCGCTGTGGTAGTCAGTGACGGCCGCTACGTCATCGAAGAAGGCAAAAACGGCGTCATCATCGGTGCCCGCAACTTCGTTGTAAAGCAAAGTGCCGTACAACGCAGCGAGTCAGCCATCAAGGGTCTATCTTATGCAGAGGCATTTAAAACCAATGGTGACCCCATAGAGGTATCCTTAAAAGATGGCATCCCTGCTGGCTATACCACCGGTACAGCACAGCCAGGCGAGTACCCCTTCGTATGGGCTGCA
>WQXH01000050.1 GCA_009784945.1 Coriobacteriia bacterium
TCCGCCAACCATCATTGTCAACCCACCAGCGGTTATCATTCCGCCCCAGGCACCACCAGTTATCACTGTTATTCCACCGGCTGCACCTTCACAACCTATCTACATCACGCAGCCCCCGATAACGCTGCCTTCCTCACCAGTCTACTATCCGCCAGCCAACAACCCGGTATACGTTCCTGTGGTAGGCGAGACCGTAGCGCCAACACCTGAGCCAGATCCACCGGTACGACCCACTAACATCCCTCAGCCAACTACCCCAACGGCAGTTGTCGAGATCGATGAGACGTGGTCGCTCGTTAACCTCATCAGCACACTGCTCTTGATGCTGGCCCTACTCATCGGACTCCTTCGCTTCCTCTATCGTCCCAAGAAGGATGAAGACGAAAGACAAAGGAATGCCAACTGGAGCGAGGACAGGCAAGACAATCAACAAGACGAGAGAGGCACTCACTCAACAGCCACCCGCGTCTTCTTGGGAGTGCTAGCTGCTGCGGGCGTACTCACCTTGGTACTGTTTGTGCTGACGCAAAACCTTACCTTGGGCATGACCCTGTTTGACGGCTACAGTGCACTGTTCATCTCGCTCCTCGTAGCAGGTCTGGTAAGCGCGATTGCCCTTTTCGTAAGCGCATCCGCAAGCAAGGCCAAAGAAGATGAAAGAGAGCAAGAAAGGCACAAAACTCGCAACGAGGTCGCAGCAACAAGCTTTGTTCTCTAATACTTAACAACCCCTTATTCCCTGATGCTCCTGTCGCCCCCCAACAGCGACAGGAGCATCGCTTTTCCTCTCCCTTCAATCTTGCTCTGCCCTGACCTCAGCACTTGCACAGTACTGGAGAGTTCACATACCAAGCAGCCTACTGGCACAGTCAGCAAATTGTTCTGACTCCACCAATGCACCTTTGCCTTCATGTCGTCCTGTCGCGTTTTGCGAAGCAATTCCCCCTGTCGTCCTGTCGCGTTTTGCGAAGCAATTCCCCCTGTCGTCCTGTCGCGTTTTGCGAAGCAAAATGTTGCAGGACCTAGGGCAGGTCTGCCAATTATGCAACTAGTATACTGCGTCAGCTAAAATGCAGCTTTATGGGTGAGGATTTTCTTCGTTAGGCAAGGCGGGGTTATGTGGCACTACTTGCGGTAATGCCACATAACCCCTACGCGCTTAACGTAGAAAAGACCAGCCAGAAAGCTGCATTTTAGCTGACGCAGTGCACTAGGCTCTGCGGCCTTGTCCTGCAACGTTTGACGAAGCCAAGTGTTACAGGATCTTTTTTTTATAACGAAGAAGTCCTGCAATATTGCTACGCGACGCACGCAACAGGAGGTAGTAACGTGATGCGCGCAACGTCAAGGGGGTTAGCTACGCAACGCACACAGACAAAATAGGTTCGCTGTGCGCGCGATAAACGATCAGACCTGCTCCACAGTGTCGCCTAAGCGCAAACTGCAGCAAAGAAGGTGCTCATCTAGCCGGGCGTATCTTCACAATCAATCTGAGCCGTAGAGCTTTACAATGAAGAAAACCGGGCGTATCTATGCGCAAAAACCGTGTCTACAAGGCAATAATTAACACTTTTTCGAGTGTGCCAGGAGCAGGGGGTGCCAGGGGAGACGCCCCCTTGATAACACCCATCCCCAAGACACAGCAATCCCCCCAGATAACACCCATCCCCAAGACACAGCAAGCCCCCAGATAACACCCGTCCCCAAGACACACCAAGCCCCCTGATAACACCCGTCCCCAGACAAACTCAGCCTTCCCGATGCCGAGCGTGTTTTGCTACTGCAACAGACCACTTGGGGCATACCCTTTTTGATAGGTCTTAGTACGTGTGCGAGGCTATTCGCAAAGCGAAGTATAACCCGCATTTTGGTGGAGAATTCCGGGCTCCGAAACAGGGTATGACCCAGGTGAGTGTCTAACCAGCACCCGTGTTTTGCCTTGATTATGTGTTTTGTATGTAGATTCAAAAAAGAGCAGAGAAATTGCGCTACTATGTGCGCAGCAAATGGCACACCATTTTGAAAGATTTGGGCAAAATGGCGGTAATTTTGAGGGATTTAAGAACTGGGTACTATTGAAAAATCCCTGTAAAGGACTAGAGCCATTGCGCGCATGAATCAGTGATTCATAGCGTTAAAGGACACTGCTGTTTGGGAATAGCAGTGCAAGCGGGAAGCTAACAAGCACGTAAGGCAACGCTTAACCGTACGCGTGAGTGGGATGATTCAATGCAACCAGGGCACTATTGCTATGGGTAGCGTGGTGCATATGACAAACGAGTAGAAATGAGAGTTGGGCGCTATTTCTATAGGTAGAGTAGCGTACACGGCGGAAAAGAGAAACCTTTGAGAAACTTGAGAAAACTTGAGACTACAGGTGACAAAGCTGGATCAATGGGACTCTTTAGGGAGCATATAAGGAGCTTCTTGCAAAAAATAAATCTTTGCATCAAGAGGTGACAAGACCGCAAGAAGGTGACTCTTTATTCGTATAAAACGGGTACTTGTGAGAGTTCTCATAAGAATTCACAGCAGCAATTATAGGCAAGAGAAGACGAGAAAGAACAGCAGAGTAAGAGTGGGTTCATTCCAAAAGACGTGGGTGTTTTTAGGGTCATGAATACCTTTACCAGCAAGACTCATTAATGAGGGTAACGAAGATGATCTGTAAGAAAGACCAGAGCAACAGTAGGTACAGAAGCAATCCCTGCATGGGGTGCCAAATGGTTCCCTGCATGAAAGGACAAAACGTATATGACTACTCAAAGCACAAGCAAGAAGCAACCAATGAAGTACGTACTGCTGGCCATAGCGCTGGCCATAGTAATGGTGCTCGTTAGCATCATCGTCTTTCAAGTGTTGTCTCCCAAGTACGAGCGAAACATCAGTGGCATTGAGGTTGCAACCCAGCAGATGGGCGGCGCAACCATTTTCAATTACATGCCTCTGCTTTCGGAGGATCTCAACTGGGACACCCTCACCAATGAAGAGCGCATTGGCACCGCACGCGCTGCCACCAAGCTGGCAATAGACCGAGCAAGCCAAGAGGGCGTAAGCAACTATAACGTCTTAGGCCTCAGCGCACTTGACAGACAGACTTTATTTCTCTGCACCAGCGGAGATGAAGTAATAGTTCTTTATTCAGGGGACGGACATGTGCCGGTTCCTCTAAACGGTTAATAACAACTAATTGGGTTAAGAATGAATTCGGAGCGAAGGAGAAACGTGAACATTAAAGTGAGCATAGAAAGAGAGGGGGGGAGCGCAAACATGGATGTACCTACAAGTATGTTTAAGCAACCCAAAGAAAGTAGCAAGCAAGTCTTTCAACGAAGAGGCTTGCTTACTTTTGTATTGGCAGCGTTTGTATCGCTTGTATTGCTTGGTGCCTGCACTCCAGCAGGTGCTACCGGAGGCAGCTCCGACAATGCAGCAAGTCAAACGCAAGAGCAAAGTATTGATAGCGGCGGATTTGTCATGGACGATGAAGTCACCGTAGATGTAAACATTGACGAGGAGGGGTAGTAACATGGCTAACCATCACAAGAAAGGCTTTATGGCAAAGGGAACCAAGAGTTCCGTACTTCGCAAGGCGTTATCATACTTCCTGGCATTTATGCTGGCAGTAACGCTCATTCCTTTGGCATCCTTGGGTGCAACAGAGGGCGAAATAATCGACCTTCAAGATTTACTTGATCAAGGTTATACAGTAGATGAGGAGGGAGGTGCCCTTGAAGCGCAGGATGCTGATTTTATAGAGGAGGCTCCAGGCTCAGAAGGTGCTCCTCTTGAGGCGCCAGCGGGCACAGGGAACCAAGACCCCTTTGCTCCTGCCACCTACTCAGTATACGCAGTGAGTTTTGTGCTTCCCATGGATATGAGCCATGACAACGGCAGCACAGTTTTGACGCTCACCGCCCAGGAGGGAGAAACCTTAGATCTTGACGAGATACCTCAGGCGGAGCTTGCCAGCAGCGAGCAACCTTTTAGAGGTTGGTATCAAGTTGATGCCGGAGCAGCCTTCATGCCCGATCTTGCCGAAGTAGACAGCAAGGATCTCATGAGCCGCGAAGATATCGCAGAACTGCCTATTGATGAGAGCATGCTCTTTGCCGCTGCCTTTGGTGCAATGTCACCAGCGGGTATTACCCCTCTGGCTGCGCCACTGCCTGGCACCTTTAGTATCACGGCACCCCTGGGTGGCGGAAGCATCGACCCGGGACACTCCGGCAACATCATCATCTTTGGTGAGGGCGTCTATGAAGTCTTTGCCGGCAGCGCAGCTGGCTTTGATGATGCCGTAGCCTGGCTCAATGCCAACGGCGGTGGCAAAAGCTATGTCATGTACATTGGCCCCACCACGGTAGCGATTAACGCCGACACACAGTCAGCTGGCCTTCTTGATCTTAAAGGTAAGGTTGATACACTGGTCATCACTGGTTTGGATGAAACGGCCGCAGATGTGCCAGTCATTCCTCAGCCAGCCACTGCTGATACTCAGGTAGCAAACAAAATCCTGTCTGGCGCAGCAGTAAACTTTGGCTGTAACATTGAGCTCAGAAACATCAGACATACTTTTAGTGCCGTTTATATGAATGGTAGCGACCTTACTCTTGGGCATCGTTCCTGGGCAACGCAAAGCACACAATACTATGGTGGTGCAGCTACCGGCACAGTTACGGGCAACCCCACCATGACGGTCTACTCCACCGGTTTGCGTACAGCTAACTTCCAATTTGTTGGCGGCATGCGCACGGGTACCTTAAATGGAAACGTAGCCATCAACATCCACTCCACCAATAGTAACACCATTCACATCTATGGTGCAGGACTGGGAGAAGGCACCAGAACGGGAGTTAATCCTGTCGCCGGCTCAACGGCAACTGCAACAGGTACCGTTACCAATGGAGCCTACCTCAACGGTAATGCCGCTACCACCATCACTGGCTTGGGTACCGATGCCAATGGTCTGGGTATTTTTATTGGCGGTGTACAATTTGGTAATGTGAGCGGCACTATCACCAATACCATCAGTGGTCCAGGACGTATTGACGGTACCGCTGCCACCTCCTCAGACGGAGTAGCAGCCGCACCATCCTCACCTCGCTATTACGGCGGCAATCGCGTGGGTAATATTGGAACAGAGGCCACAAAAGGTCAGACGGTCATCACCAACAATGTCGACTTTAGTGCATATTCCGCTGGTAGAACATCCTTTAGCGGTTCTAACGCATGTACGGGTATTGTCATCGGTAACGTAGTCAATGACGTACGCGCAGGAGCCAGCGGCGCAGGCTCGTTTTGGACCTTTAGCGGTTCGGGTGCCTTGAACTGCGGAATTGGTGGCGACTGGGGCGATATCAATGGCACTCGTGCCGACAGGTTCATTGTGCCTACGCAAACCAATATCTATAACAACGGTCTTACGGTAGGAAACGTCGACGAAGCATTTGCAGCCGCCAAGGAACGAGCCATGACAAGAGGTTTTGCGCACTTTGGCGACACCACCTCCGTAGTACACGAAGGCCGCATTTCTCATGGTGTGAGCGACGGCTATGTACGTGGCGTTGGCTGGGGCTACTACGAAGGAAACGGCTATCTCGAGCTGGGAACCCTGGGTGCCCAAAGCGGTCGAGGCGTAATTGCCGGTGGCACAACCGGCCGCACTTCCTACCAATACCAGGTTACCCCTTCGGTTACTGTTCGTGAAACGAACGACTTTGACGTGGTAGGCGGCGGCGGCTCTTCGGGCTTTTCCACCACCTGCTTTGCAATCAAAGGAGACACAACGGTTGTTATGAACAGCATCTCTGCCCGCTGGACCTACGCCGGCAGCTTTGGTGGTTGTCAAATAGGTGACAGTCTCATGATTCAAAACGGCGGAAGAACCAATACTACAGAGGGTGCTGGTTATCTCGCACGCGTGCACATAGGTAACTCTCGTGCAGAATTGTATGGCGGCCAGGTTGACGGCTTCTTTACCGGCGGCAGCTGGGGAGATTACTACCAGGTGGGCAATACCAGTGTTGAGGTCTTTGACAGCCCCTACCTGCAGTCTCACAACATCCCCGTCATCGTCAATGCCTCCATGAGCGGCTCCTTTGGTTATAGAGACACTGCCTACATCAGCGGCGATTCAGACATCGTTGTGCGCGGTGGAGACTTTTCAGGTCTGGCCACGAGCAACTACGTGGCAGCTGGCTTTAGCCCTGGTCCGGCCGACTATGGCTTCATTGGCGGCAATGCTTCCATGACTGTTGACCTGCGGGGCAACCAAAACGGCTTTAAGATTTCTGCAGCCGGGTCGGGTACAACCAATATGGTGAGTGGCGGACGCAGTAACGTTGCAATTGGAAATAATATTCTCGGTACGTCTTCGGACAACACCATTACGCTTAACATCCTCGCAGACGAGCATACCTCACCCAGTGCCAGCCTTGCAGGGCTCACCGTCTACGGCGATGCATCAAACAATAACAACGGCTTTACGGCTGTTGGCGGTACCGCCCGAGAGCCCTACACACGCGCGGGCACTATCATCATGAACATCAATGCGCCAGGTGCAAACATTGGTACCGTTGTGGGAACCAGACATAATCCCCTCAACATCCTTCCCACCGGCGCGGGTCCTCAACAAAACCAGATCCAAAGAGACGTAACGGTTAATCTCGTTTCGGCAGGCAGTATTCAGGGCATCAACTTGCTCAGTAACGTAGGTACCGTCGTAGGCACCTCGCCCACTGCCGCCAATATCACCAACACCGTTGCCAGCGTCTCTCAAAATCGCGCAACCTTAAATGTTGGTCCGCGCCCCATGCCTGCAGGCTGGGATGAAACTCCCATCTGGCTTGGTGGAGATGGCCCCTGGCCGCTGCATGACTATGAGCCAGGTGTTGGCGCAGACGGCTACCCCCATCGCATTAAGGTGACAGACGATGGTATTTACAACTTTACCTCTGCAGATATATCCAAACGTCTGCTCATTGCAGAAGGCGGTACTACGAGTATTCGTAACGGTAGGTTTGCTTCACAATCTAATCATGGCACCACCTACCACGAGTTTGGTAATGTGTTGCTACGTGATGTTGCAGGCCTGGGCGTTACGGGCAATGCAGCCGACTTCCTCGTAGGAAGACTGGACGTAAACGAAAAGAACTACATTGCCTCCCAAGGTAGAAATAACCAGGTGGTCATCACCGACACCAACCTTAATCCCAATGACGATACCGACCATCTCATCTGGCTTAAGTACGGTAATGCAAATCCAATAAGCATGAACCCGCTCACCAGCTGGTTTGGTGCCGACCAAGCGTTTCCGGTGCTCACCTTTAGCCCGGTAGCTAATAGACTCAATGCCGACAAAGTTTCTCCCGTTAACCTTACCGGTGTAGAAGTTGCCACCGGCAGAACCTATATTGGCGATAACCAGGTTCCCGCTGCCACCAACGGCCTCGGCGTTGCCCTTCCTGGCTCGTCGTATCGTTGGCAGGTTATAGACGGCCCAGACAACGTGTCGCTGGGTACGATCAGCTATAACATGCCCGGCGTCTTTAACATGGGCACCTCCAGACCTCCTGCTGGCACCTATCTGGATGCCTTTGGTACCAGCCCCATGAACACCCCCACCCGTTCGGGCTCGGTAGCCATCCCAACCGCCAGGATCCCCAATCCGGTGGGATATCCTGAGTTCACCTTTACGCCAGATCCAGTTCGTGGCGAGTGGGTGTATGACCTGCAGGTTAAGCGCACCGACCACTACCTCACCACTCCACTGGGAGCAAATAACTACGTAGAGGGCGAGCAGGCGGTAGAAGACTATATTTTTGACCCTGCCAGCCGTATTCGCTCCTGGAAGGCAAGCGGCGATGACAAAGAGTACAGCTTTGATATCACCGTAGACTACACCTCGTTGCCCGAGCTTAACGCCTCCAGCGTAATACTACGCGAGAGCGAGGCAAGAGCCCTGGTCTATGATGGCGATACTCGCAAGACAGATGCACAAATCCGCGATGCCATCTATAGAGTAACCCAGGCTCTCGGCAGACCCTTCATGACCAACGACATCGTCATTGCAGCTGCTGTAGCAGCGCTTGGCGAGCCTTTGGGAGAGCTGGAGTCAAGCCGCAGCTATCCCGTAACCTATGCCACCCATGAAACCAACGGTGGCAGGCAAACCATGAGCAAGACCGTCACCATCGTTGTGGTGCCCGAAGATGCTGTCATCATTGGCAACAATGCACTGGTGGCAAAGGACACCACCATGCAGGTGCCTGACGCACGGGCAATAACCGCACAAACCTATGGCGTCAGCCCCGCAAGCCTTGAGAGCACTCACATCGATTGGTGGACAGGTGCCAAGGTCATAACGATAGAAAACGACGCAGTCATCGAGCAGTACGCTGCCCTTGCCGATGCCGCCGCCAAGGTGGCAGCCTTCCAAGGCACTACTGAAAAGAGCAGTATACCGCTGTCCTATAGCTACACCTTTACCGATGACAATGAGGTAGCCCACGTACTTAACAAAGACGTGACTGCCTACATCCTTGGTGCCTACTTTACCGGCACCCTCTGGGAAGACGCCAACGGCAACGGAGCCATAGACGCTTTAGAAACCACCCGTTTTGCCAACAAGACCGTACAACTCTATAAGGCCGACGGCACCCTGGTGGCCACCACCACTACAGACGAAGGCGGCTTCTATAGCTTTGGAGCTGACTTTAGCGAAGCCTTCACCATTGGCGAGGGTGCATACTACGTCAAGTTCCCCGATCTTTCTCCTTATGGTATTACCACCCCCTACAACGCATCACTGCGTACGGCCGACCTCACGGTAAGCTGGGCGGGTACCTACAACTACACCAACAATGCTGGTTACAAGCTGCCCACCAACGTGGATGAGCTTGCAGACTCACTATCCAAGACAATCTGGGATGGCACAAGCTATGCCAGCGGTCGCACGATTACCAGCAGCCAGGAAGTGCTGGAGTATCGCCTGCAATTTACCATGCCTACCGATATAGCGGGCTATCAGACCCTGCGCATCAATGACATCTTGCCAGACGGCCTGGTCTTTGCAGATACCGAGCCAAACGCCTTTGTCATTCGCATCGGTGGTACTTCTCCAACCACCGGCACGGCCTACACCGTAGATCCAGCCATGCTGACCTCCGAGCCCGGTCTTGTCTCTTATCTCATGACCGACTTTGCCAGCCTGGCAGGGGAGACCATCAACATCTACGTTAAGTCGAAACTCGAAAGAGTCAACGGCAGCTATCCAACTCAAATCACCAACCGCGTGCAACTGGTCTTAAATGCCAATGAAAGCGGAGAAGGTTTGGGAGATACTCCTGTAACGGGTCCTGTGGTTAGCAACACCGGTCTTATTCACGGTTATGCTTTCATGGATACCAACAGAAACGGTATCTTTGACCTCTCAGAAAACGGCATTGCCGGCGTCGTAGTTGCCATCAAGGTCTGGGACGGCACTGAGTACGTACCCTACACCCTTGGAGTTTCCGACATTGCCACCACCACTGCTCTGGGTGCCTACAGGTTTGAGGTGCCACCAGGCATCTATCGCATTGAGTTCCCCACACCGGTTGACGGTATGGGCATCACCACCTCGGGCACAGGCTATGCGCCTATGACCGGCGTAGTGGATGGCATCGTCATTAGCCTGGGCACAGACCAAGAGCAATCTCGCCAAGTCCAAGCAGGATACAATACCCCTGATCCTCGCGTATTAGATGAGATCAAGGCGAGCTTCAGCAAGACCGTAGATAACGGCGAAGGTACTTTTGTCAAAACACGCAGTGTCACTGACATTAACGAAGAGCTGCTTTATAAGATCAGCTTCCTGGTGCCCGAGGCACCCGCCGATATTAACGGTACCTTTGCAGGCTTTTCTTCCATTGAACTCAAAGATGTCATGGATGCAGGCCTTGCCTTTGCCAGCGTTTCTGCCGGTGGCTGGAACTGGCAAGTCAAGGCAGGCGCTACGGTAGTCGCCAGTGGCATCGCCACAGGCAGCACCGTAGATTACACCTTTGTTGCTGCCCAAATCGAGCAACACCTCGCCACTGCCCCGGCAGGCACCGAGGTAGCCCTCATGGTCAAGGCAAACATGGCACAGGTAGATGGCAAGTGGCCCGTTGAGCTTACCAACAACGGCTACCTCACCATCAACGGAGCCGACACACCCGATGCAGAAGAAGAACTTGTTCTTGATGCACTGGGTCAAGAGCCGGTCATTACCTTCCTCGAAAAGCCACTCGTGGTTGAGCAGACTCCCAACAGCTCTTATGTCATGACCAAGGATGACCTCTGTGCATTCCTCACCGTTACGGACGTAGAGGACTATCCCACCTGGTTATCAGACTCAGACGGAAGAGCACAAGATCTCTACACGTCCATGGTCGTAACCGTACTTAACGAGGCTGGTCAGCCCACCACCATTAACACCATGAACATTGGTGTCTACAAGGTGCGCTACGTTGCCACCGATTCAACCGGCAATGAGACCACCGCCTACAGAGCCGTAGTCGTAGACGACGGACGCTACATCGTAGACCCCGATGACGGCGAAGGCGGCATCATCATTGGTGCACGCAACTTCGTCATCAAACAAGCCGCTGTAACCGAAAACGTAACCCACATCAGAAACCTGTCTTATGCAGAAGCATTTGACGCAGAAGGCAACAAGCTTGAGGTCTTCTTAAAAGACGGCATACCTGCCGGTTATACCCAAGGCAGTGCTGCTCCTGGTCCATATGACTTCGTTTGGGCAGTAGATGGCTACGAAAGTGTCAAAGAAATCGTAGGTCTCGTCGTCTTAGCTGATGTAGTAGACCCCGGTACTAAAGACAGCCAATATGGCATCTATGCCTCACACTTCATGGTTAACACCACCGAAGCAGCAGACATCATTAGAGACCAAGACCAAAGCTTCATTGACGCTGCCAACGCAAACGTCGTAATCTTGGTACCAGGCTCTAAGCCTGCACACGTCATAGTTACCGACAGAGGAAGCTTTGCTGCAAGCCAAGGAACCTATCCGATAAGCTTTGCTATCTCAGAAGTTCCCGCTACGGTACAAAGTGCCAAGATCAACGGTATCGTCTCTGACGGCGAGCCACCGATTATCCATGCCTCCTCACCGGTAGAGATTTGGGTTGGCCAAGCAGCAGACAAGCCTGCTAACGCCATCACCGCTGCCCAGTGGACGGGCAACATGTATCAAGTTACTGCCATCGACCCTGATGGTGACGGAAAAGCCGGCGAGCCTGGCGTTGATACTAACATTCCGCGTGATATTACGAGCCAAGTCGTAGCCACAGCCGTAGGCGCTCCTGTAGACACTGCCGCACTTGGCATCTACAAGATCAACTACTCTGTAACTGACGCAGACGGCAACACCGCTACCACTGACCGCCTTGTCATAGTCAACGATGGTCGCTACGAAGTAGGCCCAGGCGAAGAAGGCAACTCCTCAGGAGCGCGCATTCTTTATGCCGACTCCTTCGTCATCAAGTCTTCAAGCGTTGCATCCGACGCCGCCGGTCAACTCGCTCAGGTACGTGGCAACACTGCCGCCAAGCTCTATGCTGGCTCAAACGAGTCTTCCACCATTAACGCTGGCGACATGCTTGCAGGAAACCTCATTTCCTTCCCCGATCTGGGTGGCTACTGTGCAGATGAAGCTACTTACAACATCACCGTAAACGGTGTGGAAAATCCCGCATCCGCAGGCCCCATCGTACGTATCGTACAGGCTAAGGTTGTTGATGCAGACTACGTAATAAGCGGACCCATGGGCGAGACCGAAAATACCTACCACATCTACGGTAGCGACATTGTGCTTACGCCTGTTCAGGCCGATGACATTCAGCTTCACGCAAGCGGCCTTATGACTACCTTAATCAACGCTCTTGGCGCAGGCGCAGACAAGTCACTGCCTGGTGGCGCACTTGCACCGGTTGGCGTTGAGATCATTGACTTTGGTGGCTTTAACACCCGTGAGACCGGCCAACAAGTCACAGGCACCTTCCAGGTAATAGTACGCGACATCGACGGCGTAAACACCTTACCCTTGACGGTTACCGTAGCCTTAGGTGAGCTTCCCGTCATCACCGCAGTGCCCAAGCCACTTAAGATTCCCATTACCGCTGAGCCTGGCACCGTAACACTTGCCCAGCTCATGAGCGGCGTAACCGCTTGGGATGAAGAAGACGGCGATCTTACAAGTGAAGTAACCATCGTAGGTGGAATGCCCACCATCGCTACTGATGTCTTTTCAGTAACGCAAGTTACCTACACCGTAACTGACTCTGCCGGA
>WQXH01000051.1 GCA_009784945.1 Coriobacteriia bacterium
AGTTAGCGCCACCGCAGTCGGCGCACCTCCAGGCTATGCCTTTGATGCAGACTTTGATGGAACGATTGCAAGCGGCACAGTCCTTGGCGATGGCACACTTGCACTTTTCCTCTTCTACCCAGCATCATCTTACACGGTCACTTTCAACGCAAACGGCGGTGCCACCGCATCCCCAGCGAGCAAGACGGTAGCCTTCAACACAGCTTACGGTTCACTTGCATCCACCTCTCGCACCGGATATACCTTTAATGGTTGGTTTACTGCAGCTACGGGAGGCAGCCAAGTCACGGCTGCAACTATAATGACCAACCCAAGCAACCACACACTGTTTGCGCAGTGGTCTATTCTTTCTTACACAGTCACCTTTGTTGATCATGATGGTACTGAGCTCAAGAAAGAGACTGTAGACTTTGGCTCAGCTGCTACCGCTCCTGCCGCTCCAACTCGTGTTGGATATACTTTTGACAGATGGGATAAGGACTTCAGCAATATAACAGGTAATCTTACTGTAAATGCGCTCTACACAATGAACACTTATACGGTGACCTTTATTGGCTTTGCCGATGTGGTGTTGGACACGCAGCAGGTTTCTCATGGTTCGGGCGCAATTGCTCCTACCGCGCCAGTTGTTGCTGGGTTTACCTTTACAGGCTGGGATGTTGCTTTCAACAATATTACAGGCCCCCTTACCGTGAGGGCGATATACACTGAAATACTTCTGCCGCCTCCACCAGTAGACCCAGACGACCCAGCAGACCCAGCAGACCCAGCAGACCCAGTGGATCCTGTTGACCCAACACCTCCAACTCCACCAGTGATTACTCCAGTAGTGCCACCAGGTCCTGGCACACCAGTTGCTCCGCTCGTTGCCGCACCGTTGGTGCCGCTCCTGGTGGCACCAGCACCTGAGCCAGAAGCAGAGCCAGAGGCTGAGCCTACGCAGACTATCACCCCAACGCCTACACCGGTAACTCCGCCTCCCACTATCACTATTGAGGAGAAGGAAGTACCGCTGGCAACGCCGGTAGTGGCAACGTGGGCCTTGATGAACTTGCTGCTGGCATGTGCTGGAATTCTCATGGCACTCATGCTGCTCATCGCACTGGCAAGCAGGCGCAAGACAAGCAACGAAAGCAGCGATAAAAAGAAGAGCAAGGGCGGCATGGGCTTCCTTGCCGTAAACATCCTTGTGGCAGTAGTTGCTGTAGTACTCTTCTTCGTAACGCAAAACCTCTTTACCACAATGATCATTACCGACAATTGGACCGTCGTACATGCCATCCTCTTTGTGGTACAGATTGCTATAGTTGTGCTGGCGATGCGTTCTGGAAAAGAAGAAAAAGAAGCCTACGCAAGTGCAAAATAGGACTTGCTGGCAAGACAGATTCAAGTAAGGCTCAGAGGCTCGGTTGGCAAACACCAACCGAGCCTCTGACTCAATGAGGGCCTGCACCCTTGTCGCCCCTGTCAACTCGCCCCTGTCAAGTGTATCAGCCAGCAAACTGCAACTAGTTGAGGGTTGGAAAACGCGAGTAAAAGTTCCAATTAGCGGTAGGAAAACGCAATAAATCAGTGTGCAATTAGGGTGGAAACCGCTATAGTATATTAGATCGATATAAGAATAGGAGCAGAAGTGTTAAATCGTAAAGCCTTTACAGCCTTGAAATCTTGGAAGCAGAATAAGACCAAGCAGGCATTCTTGCTTTCGGGCGCTCGCCAAGTGGGTAAAACGACAACGGTGCGTGAGTTTGCAAAGAAAAGCTACGACGACTTAGCCGAAATCAACTTCCTTGGCAATCCTACTGCGATTAGCACCATTGCAGAGGCAGCAGACGTAAAGGACCTCCTTTTTAGACTGTCAGTGCTTGCAGGAAAGAGGTTAGATTCAAGCAAGACGCTGCTCTTCTTAGATGAGATTCAAGAGTGTCACGATCTTCTTACCTGGATAAAGTTCCTTGCCGAACTACGTAATATAGACATCGTTCTTTCGGGCTCTCTACTTGGTCTTGATGCATTCGTAAATGTTCGCTCTCTGCCAGTGGGGTTTTTGCAGGAGCATGATATGTTTCCTCTTGACTTTGAGGAGTTCTGTTGGGCAAACGGTTTATCTGAGGATGCGTTTGTATTATTGAGGGAGGCTCGAGAAACAAGAAAGAGTGTGCCAGATTTTCTGCACAACAAAGCAATGGATTTATTCAGAAGATACCTGCTTGTTGGCGGCATGCCTGATGCTGTTCAGTCCTATATCAGCAAGCAGGAAATCATTCCAGTGCGCAATTCTCAGCGTGCCATATGCAAATTATATGAAGACGACATTGCAAAATATGTGGATGATGCCACAGAGGCACGGCAGATTAAGATGGTCTACGAAGCAATTCCAGGGCAGCTCAATGCACCCAGCAAGCGATTCAAGTATGCTCGACTCAACAAGAATCTACGTTTTGCTCATATGGAAGCTGCTTTTGACTGGCTAGCGCAGGCAGGTGTTGCCCTTCCGTGCACCAGGGTAGGCGAGCCAAGTTTTCCCCTTGGGCTTTCAGAGGATCATTCGGCCTTCAAGCTCTATTTAAACGACGTTGGACTTCTCACTTCGCGATTAATGGGAGAAGTGGCGCTAGACATTATCAGCCAAAAGACCGGGATACACTACGGCTCCATTTATGAGAACGCTGTGGCTCAAGAGCTCAAGGCACATGGTGTCAGGTTACACTACTTTTCAAACAAACGAATTGGCGAGGTTGACTTTATCGCAGAAGACAGAGCCCTGGGCAATGTGTTGGCTATTGAAGTCAAGTCAGGCAAGGACTACAAACGGCACAGTGCTCTATCCAATTTGTTGAGGACAGAAGAATTTGAACTTGATGGCGCTTTGGTTCTCTACGACGGCAATATTCAGCAGATGGGCGCAGTTGTATACCTGCCTGTGTATATGGCTTGCATGATCTAAGGCTCAGGGACTGCTACCATGCGCATTTTTCACTCTACGTGACTGCCATCCGTGGTTGCTATTTATGCTACAGTAGCTCTGCTTCTGCCTGGAAAAATGTCGCAAAAGAAGGATAAAGTCCTTCGGTTTTATGTTAGAATTGCTACATGGAGAGACTTTTCTATCAACAACTGCTCGATTGGAAGCGAAGCGGTATGATCAAACCGCTGATGGTGTTGGGTGCCAGGCAGGTCGGAAAAAGTTACCTTATCGACGCTTTTTGCACAGCGGAATACAAGCAGTATCGGCAGATCAACCTTTTTGAGGAGCCACTGCTCGAGCAGATATATCAAAGTAATCTTAGCGCGGCTCGCAAGTTTGAGCAATTGCAACTGCTCGTAGGCAGAAAACTCGATAATCCTGAAACGATACTGTTTGTCGACGAGGTGCAGGAATCAGAAGAGTTCATCGCAGAATTAAAGTATCTACAAGAAAAGCATCCAGAAGCTAATATCATCTGTGCAGGCTCTCTTTTGGGAGTAAAGCTCAAGAGGTTCAAGAGATCATTTCCCGTTGGTAAGGTTGCCATCAAGAATATGTATCCTCTGAGCTTTCCAGAGTACCTCATGGCGGTTGGTATGAAGGACTATATACCCGTTGTTCAACAGTGTTACCACGAAAACTCAAAGATGCTCCCAGCGTTACACGAAGAGCTGATGCAAATGCTACGGATTTACCTCTGTATTGGCGGGATGCCGGAAGCTGTTCAGCACTTCCTTAACATCAAAGAAGACCTGCTGGAGTTTGACAGTACCTTCTTCGATGACCTAAAGACCGCTTGCATTGACGACATGAAGAAATATGTCAAGAACCTGAATGAGGCAATCAAGATCGAGCGAGTATACAACAGTGTCCCACTACAGCAGGCCAACAAAGCTCACAAATTCCAATACTCAAAAGTACGTTCAGGTGCTCGCGCGAGCGCTTATGAGACGGCGCTAGACTGGCTGATGGCTGCAGATCTGGTGCACAAGACCAGCTGCATAACGACTCCGGAAAAGCCTGTCCGGTACTTCGTTGATCCGGATGTCTTTAAGCTCTTTTTACATGACATGGGTCTACTCACTTACTCTCTGGGTATAAACTACAGTGACATCATCTTAGATCGCCTGGGACAATTCAAAGGTTTATTGGCTGAGAACTACGTTGCGTGCGAGCTAAAAGCTGCCGGCACAGCCTTTCACTACTGGAGGTCAGAAAACAATGCAGAGGTGGACTTCGTCGTAGAAAACAAAGACGGTGTTATTCCACTGGAGGTTAAATCGGCTGAAAATGTTCAGTCTAAATCGCTCAAGATATTCTGCAACAAATATGGCCCACCCTACGCAATTCGCCTATCTACGAAAAACTTCGGGTTTGCCAATAAGATCAGATCTCTTCCTCTCTATGCAACTTTTTGCCTCGGAGCCACTCCAACTTCCGCTTAATAATCCCCTGCTAACAAACGGAACAAGGTTGATTACAGGTGCGAAAATGGTAGGCCACAGACCTTAGCTAGCACTGAATTCACTGGAATAATGTGGTACTATACACAATGTTCCCTCGAATTATGTGCAAAGGAGATATCATGCAGAGGAGAGCCCTGAGTGAGCTGCTGGCATGGAAGGCTATGGAGGGCAGAAGCCCCCTCCTCTTGGAGGGATCGCGCCAGGTGGGCAAATCGTACCTACTCGAAGAGGTTTTTGGTAAGGGACACTACGACAATGTGGTTCGTGTAAATCTACAAAACGCCACGCCGCAACTGAAGGAGCTGTTTGAAGGATCAATTGAGCCTAGGCGCATTATCGCCAACCTCGAGCTGCTCTATGACACAAAAATCCACCCCTCTCAAACCCTGCTGATCTTTGACGAGATACAAGACGTGCCGCGAGCTCTCACCTCGCTCAAGTATTTTAGCGAAGAAGCCCCTGAGTACCATCTGGCGGCAGCCGGTAGCCTTTTGGGAGTCTTTTTGCAACAGCAAAGCGCCTTTCCGGTGGGAAAGGTTCATTCGGTCAAGCTCGAGCCAATGGATTTTGAGGAGTTCTGCTGGGCCAACGGTCGCAGGGATATCATAGAAAGCCTCAGGCAAGATAGCTCAAACCGCTTGTTTGACGAGCTGCTGTTGGATCTGTTCCGGCAATACTCAGTGGTGGGAGGAATGCCTCAAGTGGTAAAGAGCTGGATACGTCACCACGACACTGAGCACATGAAGAGTTTGCAGCAAAATATCTTGAATGACTATATAAGAGACTTTAGCAAGTACACCACTGAGCTGCAGGCTACGCGCATCCGCCAGGTCTTTGAGACCCTGCCTTCACATTTTGCCAAGAGCAGAGGGAAGTTCGTTTTTGGGGCAGTCAAGACAGGTGCTCGCGCCCGGGAGTTTGAGCTGGCCATCGAGTGGCTGGTACATGCCGGCTTGATACGGCGGGTCTGGCGCGTACAGACCGGCGAGAAGATTCCCCTCAAGTCATACATCGACCAAACGGCTTTCAAACTTTACTTTCTGGATTGCGGCTTGCTCAGACAATTGGCCGATGTGCCACCCGCCGTTGTTATGGATACAAGCGCTGTCTTTAGCGAGATGGGTGGCCTCTTTGCCGAGCAATTCGTGCTCCAGCAGCTGCACTCACGTCAGGCATACTACTGGACGGGTGCCAGTACTGCCGAGATTGAGTTCATAACCCAAGAGAAGGCACTGGTAGTGCCCATCGAAGTAAAGAGCGGCAACAACGTAAAGTCCAAGAGCCTCAGATCCTTCCGCGACAAATACCGCCCCCAACTTGCCATCCGCTTCTCCCTTAAAGGTCTGGAGCTCAACAACGGGCTCTTGAACATCCCGCTGTACCACTCCTTTCTCTTTGAGGATCTGCTCGCTTCTACCCTTAGTACACAGGAATAGTGCAATAGCGAGCGTGAGGAGACAGAAGGTAACGCTTCCTCCCATTGTACGAACTGGAATAAGTTACTAATCAGACCCAATCCGTCATTGCGGGCTTGACCCGCAATCTGAGACGCATTTTGGTTAGATTGCGGCTCGGAGGCCGCAATGACGGACTACAGTCTAACTAGTAACCTAGGATAATCCTAGCACAAACTGTAGCCATGCCAAATCTTCTAAAATGTCATATTGCCCGATATAATGCGCAAATCAAGAAAACCAAAAATTTGCCCGATAGGATACCCTGCGCCAGATGGACAAGAGGATGTGCCTAATGTCAACAACAGTGTTCAGCCGGTCATTAGTTGAGCTCATTCGCTCGCCTCATTGGGATCTGCAAGAGTGTATGGAGGCATTTGGCTACACCTTGGAGGACTATCTATTCTTTGGCGGATATCCCGGAGCTGCTCTTCTTAAACACGATGAGCAGAGGTGGTCTAGTTATATGCGTGAAGCTATTATTGAGCCCACCTTGACCAAGGATGTTTTGCTTATGGAGGAGGTCAGAAAACCAGCAGTTTTAACTCAGCTGTTCTTCCTTGGGGCGGCGTATTCTGCGCAAGAGATTTCGTATCGTAAGCTTCTTGGACAGCTCCAAGATGCTGGCAACACCGATACGATAGCTAATTATCTAAGACTTCTGGGGCATGCTGGTGTTCATAAGGGTCTTTTTAAATACGACGAGAAGCTCATTAAAACGAGGAGCAGCTCGCCAAGACTCTTGGTGTTTGACCCATCTCTATTGGCGGTGGCGTCCGCGAGGAGTAAGCACGAACTCTTGGGAGATGATGCTCATCGGGCACACATTGTGGAAAGTGCTATTGGCGCTTACCTCTTAGCACGCAGTCAAAACGAGGGCTTTGAGGTCTTTTGGTGGAGAGAAAATAATAACGAAGTTGATTTTGTAGTCAGAAAAGGTGCTAAGCGTACCGTCATTGAAGTAAAGAGCGGTCGCAAAAAAAGCCGTAGCGCAATAAGAGCGTTTCTCGAAAAGTATCCAGGCTCCTACGCTCTTATTGTTGGTAGTGCAGATGCCAGCATTGAAGACTTTCTTCTTGGTAAGGTGCCTCTGTTTAGCTGACGGTGGGGATAGGCCATACGGACAGACCATACTTGCCGTATTGTGTAATTCTTACCTCTTTTAACTTCCCATATGGTGCAAAATGCGCTCATTATTACTTCCCATTACGTGATTATCACCGTTGTTAGATTAACTCTTTAAGGAGCATTCAGTGTTTAAGCGAAAGGCATACAGCAAGCTTCTTGACTGGAAAACAGGCAGTGGACAATCAGCAATTCTCTTAGAAGGTGCCAGGCGAACCGGCAAAAGCACACTGGCAGAAGCGTTTGCAGCCAATGAGTATGCTACTAGCCTCGTGATTAACTTTGAGACAGTAGCGCAAGAGGTCAAGGGCATTTATGAGCAGTATCGAAGCAGCGTAGACGAATTTTTCAAGTATCTGTTAGCGTATTATGGCGCAAACCTCGAGGTACGAAACGCTCTTGTTGTCTTTGACGAGGTGCAGCAATTCCCCATTGCCAGGAGTTTCATAAAGCAGCTGGTAGCTGATGGACGCTACGACTATATGGAGACGGGATCTCTTATCTCAATTAAGAAGAATGTTCAGGGTATCATCATCCCTTCTGAGGAGGATAAACTTGAGCTGGGCCCAATGGGTTTTGAAGAATACTTATGGACCTCTTCAAATACCCAGCTTGCCGAGCTCATAAGCGAATCGTTTGAACTACTAAGACCATTCCCTGATGCCTTGCATCGCAAGGCAGAAAAGTATTGGCGTGAGTACATGTTGGTAGGTGGAATGCCACAATCTGTACAGGAGTTCACTGATAACAATGATTTCAGCAGGGCAGACAGGGTAAAGCGGCGCATCCTCGATCTCTATTGTGAGGACATTTTGAAGTTTGGTGGAGATGATGCCTCGCGCGCCGCTGCAATCTTCAGCGCTGTGCCAGGGCAGCTTGCAAAGCACGAAAAGAAGTTTACATTAGCTTCGGCGCATGCAAATGCTCGCTTCAGAGAGTATGCCGGTGCATTTTTTTGGCTAGAAGATGCTCGAATGCTTAACGTATGCCGCAAAGTCACCGATCCAAGATTGGTTTGGACTTGACCCTGGAGGAGAACAGCCTCAAGTGCTTCATGGCTGATACTGGACTACTGGCAACCATGGCTTTTGGCAACAACGAAGACACCAGTAACGAGCTCTATCGCAGCATCCTTTTTGATAGGCTGGGAATAAATGAGGGCATGCTTGTAGAAAACGTTGTGGCACAGCAACTGCGTGCCAATGGCCGTAAACTACGGTTCTTTTCCTCACGAGATGATGCCAGAAAGCAAGATACCATGGAAATAGACTTTCTCATCGTGCGAGAATATGAAGGCGCCGGCCTTAAGCCACGCATTAGTCCCGTTGAGGTTAAGTCAAATAAACGATATGGAACCAAGTCGCTGGATAAATTCAAGGAGAAGTTTGGCAAAACGGTCGGGACACAATTTGTGCTTCACCCAAGGCCAATGAAAATAGAGGGTGAGAGAATATACCTGCCATTGTATATGGCTCACCTGCTGTGATAAAAAGTAAGGATTGCTCAGTTTGTAATGAGCAGCAGTTTACAATCAAATTGAAAGCCGCCCTGACACACTCGTCCCCATGACACACTGCAGTTGCGAAGAAATACCCTCGTGGTCTATACTATGGTTTAGACATTCGGACACCTAATGGATATGGACACATGGGAGGAGCATTATGAGTGATACAGCGGAGGCAACACTCACTAAATGGGGTAATAGTCAAGGTTTCATCATTCCAAGGCACGTGTGCGCAGCGGCAAACTTTAGAGTGGGCGATTGCGCTATCATCAACGTAGATGATAAAGGAAGAATAGTATTAGATCATAAAAAGAGTCCACGTTACGCACGACGAAGAGTGGTAAGCATAGAGGAGCTGAGCTCTGGGTGGCAGGGAGGCAAAGCCGGTGAGGAATGGTGCGGAAGCGATGTGGGCGCTGAGGTTGTAGAATGACCATGCTCATAGAACAAGGAGACATTATTGAGGCTGACTTCGATCCCACAAAGGGTCACGAGCCTTCCAAACGCCGCCCTGCCTTAGTGATGAGTGTTGGGCATTTTAATAATGTGCTGTCGAGCCTTACTGTGGTTTGCCCAATTACTTCTGTTGACAACGGTCACCCCTTGCATGTGCCAATAGCCTCAGGCAATAGCGCCTTTGGCTTCATTTGTATTGAGCAGCTACGTGCCATAGATCTCTTGGAGCGCAACTGTACTAAACTCGATGGCAAGCTTGACGAAGATACCATGGCGGCAGCTTTGGAGGCCACGGGTGCTGTTTTTGGAATCTAACGTGTCTGGCAAGGACTACAAACGGCACAGTGTTCTATCCAATTTGTTAAGGATAGAAGAATTTGAAGTTGATGGTGCTTTGGTTCTCTACGACGGTAATATTCAGCAGATGGGCGCAGTTGTATACCTGCCTGTAAATGCTCAGTCTAAATCGCTCAAGAGTGCGAAAATGGCAGGCTACAGACTGCGAAAATCGTAGATTAAGTACTACCAATATGGCGGTCTGGAGAGGAGGCATATGAATGAGCAATACACGCAGAAACCACGAAAAAGCAGTTCTGCATTGCAATGTGCAACCGTAGGCAACCAGCCAGCTACCACTGGGCGAAAGTTAAGATATTTTAATATATGTGGTGATAATGTGTTTGACGTATGTGATTTCTTTAGCGCAGACTCTCTGAAATGTGCTTGAGGATTACAGATGGAGATAGATGGAAGATAAGGCGTTGGCGTTGGTAGGCAATGTCTTGGGCAAACAAAGAAATTGGCAGCTAGGTAGCAAAAATAAATATGGTAGGCAACCAAGAACTAAAGAGAGCGGGAGGGCATTATGCTTCTCAAATCTAATGGCGCGCAGGCAGCAAAATCCGCAAGCGCACAACCAGCATCCAGGGCACTTTCGGTATTTCTATCCGTAGTGCTCGTCGTGAGTATGGTTCCGATTAACGCATTCCTTTTTGCAGGCACTGCGTTAGAAGAGGGTGCAGCAGAACAATCTGCGCTCCAGGAAGCAACACAGGCAGCTGAAGAGGCAGAGGTGCCCGAAGCGCCTGAAGTGCCCGAAGCACTTGATGTGCCAGAGGCAGCTGAAGAGCCTGGAGTAGCTGAAGAGCTCGATGAGCCCCAAGCAGCTGAGCTGCCTGAGGCAACAGACGAGTTTGAGGCCACTGATGCAGATGAAACGGGCGATAGAGCCGGAGAGCTTGAGGGAGCAGAAGGGCCCAAGGGCGCTCAAGAAGCCGAAGAGCTCGAAGCCATTGAAGCAGACGATGCTGACGCAACTGTCTTTACCGTTGAGTTTAAAACCTCTGAAGGCGTGCTTGATCAAGAGCTGGCCATTCAAGAAGTAGAAGAGTTTGAGCTGCTTGAAGACCCCTGGCCAGGCGACATTGCCCCCGAAGACTTCCTCGGCTGGAGCCTCGCCCAGCAAGTTGAGATTGAGGATGCTGAAGCCGCCGAAAATGCTGCCATCTTTGAAGACTACTTTGCCCTGGAAACTCCTGTAGTATCTGACATGGTTTTGTTTGCTTGGTTTATGCCCGAAGCTACCATCGAGCCGATGGAGGCTGAGGTTATCACCCTTGATGAAGGCATCAGCATGCTCAACGCTGAACCTATACCTTCGATTGCGCCGCAATGGGATAGTGTGTGGACTGGTGTTATTGGAGCTCCCTTGGCAAACCTTGCCGGTGCGCAACTGGTTGGAACCACTCAAAGTAGCACCAATGACGCAACTATGTTTTGGTATGTTTGGAACGAGAGTACAAAAGAACTCTACGTTTTTTGTTCAGCAAGAAGCAATCAGGCTCCGAGTAGCCTAAATTTAGGATCTGGTACCCCTCCTTCTCAACTGGTATTCCAGGATCCATTGCCAGTGCCAAATGGCAGTCATACCTGGTATCGTGTTTTTAAATTTCAATTCGAGAGCTTTCCTGAAACTTTAGTGCCTCCCAAGGACGGTGGGCATGGTTTTGATGGCAACCCAATTTTCTTTGTCAGCATTATTGCTCCACCAGACGCTAGCCCCCAGTGGATCTACGACGGTACACCACATCTCTTTGAGATACCTCCTTTGAGTGTTAGCAATGTGCCAGGATTCCAAAGTGTCAGCTACACCTATCAAGTAGAGAGTAGCCCGGGTGTTTGGGTGGAGTGGAATGGTGGGAGTGCTAGTAAGTCATATACCAATGTCAGTGACTCTGAGACTATCAGAGTCACTGCCATCGTTACTGCGAATGGCGCAAGCTATAGTCCAGCATACTACTACATATCTCCAAAAGTTTTGCCTCGAGAAATAATTGTGAAGCCAGCTGATGAAGTCAAAATCGAAGATGGAAGCCCTCTGAAGGCATCCCGTCTGGAGATTGCGGCTAGCAGTCCGTATGGTCTTGTTGATTGGCATGAGCTCTCTTCCTTAACTGAAGATGACTTCGACGGTGAAATCACTGAGCCTGGGCAAGAAATCTCTGGTATTAAAGGTACGAGTGGGTCAAAAGTCAGAATCTTGGATGACAGTTTCTATGATTATACAAGTAACTACACAATCAGCTTCACGACCGGAACACTAACCGTTCTAGAAAAGAGAATTGAAGTTGAGCTCGACACTCTTTGGGTAAGGGACGCAAATAAAGTATACGGCAGTCCTGACCCTACTTTCAGTTCTGATTTTGTAGAAGGCTGGCCACAGGACGTGCTTCCTGCTCATTTTGATATTGTTGTTACTCGTCAATCGGGCGATAACGTTGGCCAGTACTCCATCAATGCCACCGTTACTGTCAAGCCGGAGTATGCTGATCTCTATGACGTATTGCCCGGTGCTATTGCTCCAGGCACCTTTACCATCACCAAAAAACAAGTCACCGTTGTCGCTGCTGACAAAACCAAGGTCTATGGCGAAGCAGACCCAGAGCTTACTGCTGCGGTAGAAGGAGTGCTCGAAGGTGACGTAATCAA
>WQXH01000052.1 GCA_009784945.1 Coriobacteriia bacterium
GCGCGTGTAAAGGCATTAGCCCTGGTGGTAAAGCTTGCGCCTTGGGTAACGTCTTGAGAACCAACAGTTCCAGTGCCTCCGTTTGCACTATAAGAGATGGTGTAACTTATTTGTTGTGTAGGAGCCGTGTAGCTAACCTCTATTGACACAGTGTTGTCTGAGTCGTTTTGTTTGATGGTTACCGTGTCAGTTTGGTCAGTGGCTGGAGGCTGACCTCCAATTGATAATGTGAGGGTGGTGTTATTAGTGGCGGTGGCAGTAAGCCACGCGGGGCTGCTTTGAACTGACCAGTCATGAGCTACTGAGTCTTTGGTCGAAGTTATGGTAACCGTTGTTGAAGGTGTTGTACTAGATAAACTCACGGTGTTGGCTGAGGTGCTAAACACATAGACTGGCTCAGGGTCATCTGATGGTGGTGTAACACTAATACTTACCGTGGTGTCCTCAGTAATTGTCAGGGTATGCAGGTCGTCTGCTCCGCCATAAGCCGATTCGTTATTGGCAACCAGCTGCGCACTCTGCTTGCCTCCAACAGGATCACCATTTATCGTGAGCTGATATTCGTATAAGCCGGTGAGCTCTGGGTAGCCAAAGTAGTAGGCATAGAGAGACAGATAGGTTCCCTCCATGGCGCAGTAGTCATAACCAGTGCCATTAAGCGCAAACCAAAGGTCTACTTCGTCTGGATCAACCGATGGCGCAAAACCAAAGCCGTTGCTATTCTTTGAAGGAGCTCCAGCTACAATGACACTATTATATTCAAAGTAGGGATGAAAGCTGACTCCCTCTTCAGCTGCAGGAATTAGACTCAGCCTGTGCATCCCACCTTTCTTGACTTCCAAGCCATCTAAAGCTATATCACCCAAGGTTACTACAGTAGTTTTAGCCTCTATTAAAGGCACCCGAAACACCAGGGAATCATTTACCTCTCCTGGCACCAGGGCAAAGAAGATGAGGTCTAGCTCAGAAAAATCAAGGTTTGCATTAGTACTTGCCAAAGTACTGGGGCAGAAGCTCCACACTTGTGGCTCAGCAACGGTTCCAGAAATGTTGAGCTCAAAGTACACCCAGATACGTCCATCTGCATCTTGGTAGACTGGGTTAAAGTCATCAAGCTCTTGCACTGTTGCGGTCAAGCCGCTGTTCAGTAGTGGGACGAGTGAGCCTTCGCCCGTAAAGGTCACAGAGAATTCTTCAAATTGTACTGCGCCAAGCTGAAGTTCAACCACTCCGCTTCCTAGCGCCAAACTGGCAAGGATACTCGAGTTGATGTTTAGATATGACCAACTGGTGTCTGACCAGTTGCTTTGGCTAATGTAGCAGGTCAAAGGTTCATCGGTATTCAATGGATCCCCATTGGCAAGTAGTGTATAGGTAGCCATCCCCGACTCAATAGATGTGCCTCCAATTAGAGGCGTTTGGGCAAACCTAAGCCGAAGCTCTCCGTCCAAGCTTGAAGGAACCAGGGTAATCCACTGATTGTAGTCGGTTTGATTGATTACATATCCAGAGTAGTCTTGATGATAAGCGTCATCTAACCAGTGCGTTGCATTGCTGTCTCCATCTTCCACAGGTGTAGAATCTACCCTCAATACCCAGGCAGGCTCAAAAGGAGTGGTGGTCAATTCAAGCTTACTGAGATCTAAGACTACTGGTTGTTCGCCAGACAAGTCAACGAAGAAGTTAAGGATCCTCCACGCTTCTCCGCGCCACTCCGGGATTTCTCCTTGCAATACGCCAAAGCCCTCCGTTGTGTAATCATTATAGGTTTGGGTAGGCGTAAGAAGACTGCTCAATTGGGAGTAATCTAAAGTGACCTGATGAATAGCATGCTCTTGTGCTGAGCCGCTAATATCAACCGGCACACTTACTATCCACCGGTCATCAGAGCCGCCTGAGCTACTCTGAATACTTGCTGTGACGCGTTGGGTATCAACTCGCGCCCAGAGCCCATTGCCCAAATCCAAATCCTGTACCTGGCCAATAATCTCAAAAGGAGTAGGAGTAAAGTCTACTCCCAAAGTAACAACCGTGTCTTGAGTGAGCAAAAAGCCGACGTAGCCAGTGGTGTACGGCGCACATGATTCGTTGGTAACGACGGAGATTCCTTGTCCATAAAGTGTGTAGGTAAACAATCCTTGTGCATCAGGAATGCCTGTCATTTCAATACTTGCCCCAGCACCAGCTATGCGAGGAACTACGACTACAATTTTAGACTCTTGTTCATCGAAGGAAGCTTCATCGTTGTAAGTATTAATAGGAGTGTCAATCCAAATGACGATGTCGTCATCAGTCCACACTGCACCTCCAAGCCCAGAGATACCATGTTCCATTCCATTATTAGTAACCGTATCATTTCTGTCAGCCATTGCGCGATAGCCTGGAAAAAACTCAATTAGCTCTAGGCCGAGTTCAGACAGATCAATTTCCATTGGACTGTCATTGCCACTGATCCGCAATGAAAAACCGCGTGCACTGGAAACGTTGTTTTCGTAGCCGGTGATTGGATCCTCGCCCAGCACCACAAACTGATCATAAGTGTTTTGCCCTCCATCAGAACCAGAATCAAATACGTTGGTGCCGGTATTGAAGCTGTATAAGTGAGTGCCGGTTTGCATTGGTTGCCCAGTAAGCAGCAGGTTAAAGCCTAGGTAGTAGCCGCCATCGTAGTGCTCCGAAACATGGAAGCTATTTGGATCAAAGACAGCTTCGATTCCGTTGCCGAGGTCAAACGGACCTTTCAGATCCTCAAGACCAATGAGGGTGACAGGATAGGCACTAAAGCCTACCTCAAGGGTTACTTCAGTATCTTGACTAATGTTGAAGGGGACATGGTGATAACCGGAGCTTGCCGGATAGGACTCGCTATCAATCATGCCAACACCCACCCCAGAGAGAGTGTATGTAAAAGCACCGCTTGGTACCTCAGGGGTTCCGGTCACTTTGATCTCTGCCTCTATCGTAGCACCGCGAGGGGCTACCACAACAATTACGGAGTTGTCGTCATCGTCCTCATTATTGTCTGTGGAGGTTCTTACATTTATTGGACTACTAGCTTGTACATACCTTTCCTCAGAGCCCTCTTGCGACTCATCGTCAATCCAGATGCCTCCAGAAAAGCTCTCAATTCTATGATCCATTCCGTTTTCACGTACAGTATCAGTTCTGTCAGCCATCACGCGATAGCCTAGATAGAAGCCATCAGATTGAATTGTAAACTCAGACAGGTCAATTATCATTGGCGAATCGTCACTGCTAACCTGCACATAACAACCGATAGTTCTGGAAACGGTGTTTTCGAAGCCGATGTCTGGGTCATCACCCAGCACCGCAAAACTACTAGATAGATTTCCATTATAAGGGTCTGCGACAAACTCGTGGTTTCCTATACCAATGCTATAGGCATGAATGCCGGTTGCTTGTGGCTCACCCTCGACCTCAAAGCTAAAGTACAGGTTGTAGCCGCCGTCATCTATCTCGGAAAGGTGGAAGCTATTTGGATTAAAGGCAGCTGTGAGTCCGTTGCCAAAGCCAAACGGACCTTGCAGATCATTAAGCCCAACTAGAGTGACAGGATAGGCAGTAAAGTCTACCTCCAGGGTAACTTCAGTATCTTGACTAATGCTGAAGGGGACATAGTGATTACTGGAGTTTGCCGGGTAAGACCCATTATCAATCATGGCAACACCCTCCCCTAAGAGAGTGTATGTAAAAGCACCGCTTGGTACCTCGGGGGTTCCGGTCACTTCGATCTCTGCCTCTATCGTAGCACCGCGAGGAGCTACCACAACAATTATGGGGTTCTCGCCATCGTCCTCATAATTACCTGTAGAGATTCTTACATTTATCGGACTACTTACTGATAAATGCTTTTCCTCAGAACCCTCTTGCGACTCATCATTGATCCAGATGCCTCCGTAAAAGCCATAAATTCGATGATCCATTTCATTTGCCTGCACAGTTTGGGTTCTATCAGCCATCACGCGGTAGCCTGGGTAAAAGCCATCGGAGCCTACGCTGAACTCAGACAGATCAATAGTCATTGACGTGTCGTCACTGCTGACCTGCACATAGCAATAAATAGTTCTAGAAACGGTGTTTTCGTAGCCAGTGTCTGGGTCATCACTCAGCACCGTAAAACTACTAGATAGATTTCTGTTGTAAGGGTCAGCGTCAAACACATTGTTTCCTGTGCCAACACTATAGGCATGAATGCCGGTTGCTTGTGGCTCACCCTCGACCTCAAAGCTAAAGTACAGGTTGTAGCCACCCTCATCTATTGGATAGAGATAAAAGCTATTTGGATTAAAGGCAGCTGTGAGTCCGTTGCCTAGGCCAATCGGATCTTGCAGACCCTCAAGACCAACCAGAGTGATTGGAGAAGGTGTAAACTCCACAGAATCCAGCGTTATCACAGCGTCTGCAGATACCATAACACTAGGATAAGCCCATTTATACTCATCGCCTGCTCTGACACTTATTCTGTATTCTTCCTGCTGTTCAACATTGCTGCTGCCTAGATGATAGCTCAGTGTGCCGCTCTTTGATGCGGTTCCTACTCCCCCTACGTTGACTTCAATTGGCCAGACTCCGTTTGTAATGTAGATAGAATCCTCGTCATTATGATTGATTGGACCGTGCAACACCCTAAGGGAGCGGCCAATCTCCTCAACATAGTGCCATGAAGAAAGGTATTCAATGCTATGGGTTAAGCCGTTGCTATCACTTACTGGGGTATCACTATATTCAACACTGAAGCCAGCTTCCGAGCCATTATTAACGATGGAAAATGATGAGAAGTCAATGTTGTCAATTTCGACCCCAGGTAAAATCTCAAACTCGAGCAAGAGCGCCATGCTTAACTCGTTACTTCCGCTGCTTCTTTTTAACACAGGAAGCATACGTTGATTAGTATAATTGTCATCTTCCCAATCGCCAATGAACGCAATGCTATCATTGCCAGTGCTAATCTCATAGTGCAGGAAACCGGTTTGGCTGACGGTGCCGCTCAAGTGCATTGGTAGCACCAGAGTCCGTATACCATCGTTATCATGCAGCCACGCTTCAGTTGGGTCGAGTTTTGCAGAGAGCCCAAGACCCAGAGAAACAGTCTCACTCAGCGTCTCTATGGTGCCCTCAGATCCGCCTGGCTGTGGTTCTTCTTCCACTACAGGAGTAAGCTCTCGTCCAACGGGATCGGAGTCAGTGCCTTGCTCCTCAGTTTGCGTGCCGCCTGGTTGTGGTTCTTCTTCCACTACAGGGTTCTGCTCTCGTCCAACGGGCTCAGAGTCAGTGCCCGAGCTTTCAGCCGCATTGCCATGCTCCAGCTCTGCTGCCTCTGCTTCTGCCACGTCTACCTCATCCGCAAAGGCAGGAAGTGCTGTTGCAGGTGTGAGGGTTACTGCTAAAAGCAGAGCCAGTGCTATGCGCAATGCTCTGCTGATAGATGAGCTTTTCTGTTTTCTTACGATTGTTGTTTCTTCTTTCTTTTGACCCATTTGGATCCTTCCTCTCTTGATGACACCAACCAGAAAGACGTGAGAGCATAGCTCTGTTATTGCAGATGAACTAAAATGTTATCCCATCGCCTAGCCTTGTTATGCTTATTTGACCTCAAAAGGTATAAGCTTTGAGGTTGAGCCAAAAGCACGATTTTCAACCCACTTGAAAATCTGCTATTTAGCAAGCACCTAATCTACTTTGCATTATATCCAATTTATAAATATCCAGAGGCAAGACTCTTTCAGCCTCGGCAAATGGTTACAGGTCGCACTCACTGTCATTGCAAGCCCAACCCTCTGTCATTGCGGCCTCCGAGCCGCAATCTAACCAAAATGCGTCTCAGATTGCGGGTCAAGCCCGCAATGACGAATTGGGTCTGATCAGTAACCTGTAATTTCGGAGTTGCTCGCTATAAGGTTTCTCAGAAGCTTTCGCTCTTTTCATGCTGTACAATGAAGAGGCTTTGCAAAGAAAGAAGGAGTGATGATTGTTGTCTCCAAAAAGGAAATCGACTTTGCTGTCTTCTTGCTGCACAAACTTGCAAGAAGCTGGGGCAAACCAGTGCCTGATGCCTACCAGATTTTAGCTAGCACAGGCATATTGGATGACTATATCCTAGCGCACTACGATACGCTTCACACCCTTGGGGCTGAATACCTGGTAGATGATATTACTGCCTTTGTTCATGAAAAGGGTGTTATCCTATGAAGCTGTACCATGGCTCATCAATGCCAGTTGAGCGTCCCGATATCTCATTCTCAAGGCAAAACCTTGATTTTGGCTGCGGCTTCTACCTAACCAGCTTTAGGGATCAAGCCGAGCGTTGGGCAAGGAGAAAGACAATGCGCCAAGGAGGCAGTGCCACGGTGAGCGTCTATGAGTTCAAAAGCAACCTCAAAGCTTATAAGGCATTGGCCTTAAAAAACAACAAGGAATGGGTGGAGTTCGTCTGCGCTTGTAGGCGTGGATCTGATATCTACCTTAACTATGATGTAATCTGCGGCAGTGTTGCCAATGACAAAGTTTACACTGCGGTTGATATGTACTACCAGGGTCTTTGGAACATTGAGCAAACTCTAGCTGCGCTTTCGTACTATGATCTCAATGATCAATTATGCATAATCAATCAAGATGTCCTGGACCGTCATCTAAGCTTTCTGGAAGCCTACGAGGTGCAATAATGGAATTAACAAAGGAAGCTTTGCAGGGGCTGGAAGAGAAACATCTAGAGCAGCTCGAGGCAGAGATTATTGCAGCACTCGTTAATCAGACAAAGCTGAGCGAGAGACAGGCAATGGACGTGTACTATAAAAGTAAGCTCTCCCAGCAGGTTAACGATGGTCTTTACGGCATCCAATATCTCAGCTCAGAGTATCTTGCTAGTGATTTAGTAATAAATGAGGCTGAGCTATTCGAGCGATAGCCAGAGCGCAAAAGTGGCTCTGTAATCAAATCTTGCAAGTGTTAATTGCAGATTCGGCAGATGCCGCCACTCCGTTCATGTAAACAATTCAAAACAATTTGTTGAGATTTGGGGCAGAAGCGCTACCCTACTACTTGTCAATGAATTACAGGCAAGCCTGTACATGTTGTAGGTAAGATACAGTATGTAAGATACGATACGAAAGAAAAGAAAGGTGTTACAAGAAATGAAGAAGTTCAAGACCGAGAGCAAGCGTTTGCTTGATTTGATGATTAACTCAATATATACCAATAGAGAGATCTTCCTTCGAGAGCTCATCTCTAATGCCTCAGATGCGCTTGATAAAATCTATCTGGCGAGCCTAACGGATCGATCCATCAAGATAACACGTGCAGAACTGGGTATCACTCTGGCTTACGATGCGCAGGCGCGTACTATCACGGTCTCGGACAACGGCATTGGCATGACACGTGAGGAGTTGGATAAGAACCTCGGCACCATTGCCTACTCGGGAAGCCTGGAGTACAAGCAGGGTCAAAAAGATGCTGAGGATGCCCAAAAGGCCGAGGACACTGAGGGTGCCACAGACTCCACAGACTCCAACAGCGCCAAGGGCAAAAAGAAGGCTCAGGCCAGCGAGGTAACAGACGAGCAGGCCATCGATCTTATTGGTCAGTTTGGTGTAGGCTTCTACTCGGGCTTTATGGTTGCCAGCAAAGTACGGGTGGTCTCACGTGCCATTGGCGAGGATCAAGCCTCCTCTTGGGAGAGCAACGGCATAGACGGCTACACCATCAAAGATGCCAGCAGAGACGAGCATGGCACCGATGTCATCCTCACCTTAAAGCCCGATACCGAAGAAGATAACTACACCCACCTGATATCGGAGGGAGAGCTCACCCATCTGGTAAAGAAGTACAGCAACTACGTGCGCTATCCGGTAAAGATGGAGGTGAGCAAAGAGCGCGAGCTGCCGAAGCCAGACGACGCAGACGAAGACTACAAGCCCCAGTTTGAGAGCTACCTGGAGATGGAGACCTTGAACTCCATGACTCCTATTTGGAAGCGACGCAAATCAGAGGTAAGCGAAGACGAGTACGCAGAGTTTTATAAGAGCGACTTTAGAGACTACGCCGCGCCAGCAGCTACCTTTACCATCAAGGCAGAAGGCGTGCTTAACTACGATGCACTGCTCTTTATACCCTCTCATGCCCCCTTTGACCTCTACAGCAAAGACTTTGAAAAGGGCCTGGCGCTTTATAGCTCCAATGTCATGATTATGGAAAAATGCGCCGACCTCCTGCCCGACCACTATAACTTCATGCGCGGCGTGGTGGATAGCGCAGACCTCGACCTCAACATCTCGCGCGAAACCCTTCAAAGGAACAATCAGCTCAGAGCCATGGCCAAGCGCATAGAAAAGAAGATTACCAGCGAGCTTGGCACCCTGCTAAAAGACAAGCGCGAGCTCTATGAAAGCATCTTTGAATGCTTTGGGCGCGGACTCAAATACGGCATTTACACCAGCTATGGAGCGCTCAAAGACACCCTGGCAGACTTGCTGCTCTACTACTCTGCCAAGGAGGAAAAGTTGATTACCCTACGGGAGTACCTCGACGCTGCGCCCTCCGAGCAAGAGGCCATCTACTATGCCGCCGGCGAGGATGAAAAGCTGCTTGCCAAGATGCCCATGGTCAAGAGCGTCTTGGCTCGTGGTTATGACGTGTTACTTTGCACCCACGACGTGGATGACTTTTGCATGAGCATCATGGGCAGCTACGATGACAAGCCGCTCAAAAACGTAGCAGGAGCTGACCTTGGCCTTGAGTCTGAGGAAGAAAAGAAAGAGGCCGAAGATAAATCCAAGGAATACGGTGAGCTTTTTAGCGCCATGCAAGAGATACTCTCAGACAAGGTGGTCAAGGTGGCGCTCTCGTCTCGCTTGGCAGACATGCCTGCAGGCATCAGCGCAGAGGGGCCAATTTCGCTTGAGATGGAGCGTATCATGGCAGCCATGCCAGACGGTGGCGGCATGAAGTCCGAGAGAGTGCTGGAGCTCAATGTGGAGCATCCCGCCTTTGCCAAGCTGGTAGAAGCCAAAGCAGCTGACACCGAGCGCCTTGCCCTGCTTACCAACGTGCTCTACAACCAAGCTCTTATGGTAGAGGGGCTGCCCCTGGCCGACCCCATAGAATTTGCCGAGGCCATAGGTCAACTGCTCTCCTGATACCGTTGTTGCCCCAACAAGCTGCTGCCTTTTGGCAGGGCTTTTAGCAGGCAAAAATGTCAATGCCCCTGTTGCGGTTTGTGCAACAGGGGCATTCTTTTGTCTACAGAAGCAAGCGCGAGCTATGCCAAGACCATGGTCTTAATCCAGCATGGTGAGCGTAGCGCTCTTGCCTACCGTAACGGGATACTCATCGGTGCCTTTTTCTTTGTTGACACTGCTCACATGCGCACTCACAAACAGTGCAATGGTGCAGATCAGCTCGGCAACAAGTAATACGATGAATACCGACGAGTAAACATCCAGCAGCACCATAGATACCGAGAGGTCTTGAGTGAGAACAAACAGTATCAAGGCCACGAGTGCAGTTGCAGCACTGAATGCCATAAAGATGCGAGACGGCAGTGAGTGCTTACCTTGCTCTGCAGTGCTCTCATGCTCAAGGTTGCTGCCGCTTCGGTAGCTGCGGTTAAGCGCATCTTCATCCTCATGAGCATGGGGGCGCCTGACAAAGCGAATCAGTCCAGCCAGCAGTATAAACATCAGGAGGATGCTGCTGATTAAATTGATCAGCGACCAGCTTGCTTCGGGCTCCATCGCAATCACAGGCTGCGGCATGGGGTCTGTAGTGATGGCTGTTGGTGTGCTTACGGGTGGAGTTGCAGGTTTTTCGACAAACACGGTCTCAGGAGCTGGGGCCGGCAGCTGAACTATTGGTGCTGCGGGTGCATACACAGCGGGAGGGTTAACAATAATTGGCGCTGGAGCAGGCTGTTGAATGACTAGAGGCTGCGGCATTTGAATGACTGGCGCAGGCTGCTGAATAATCACTGGCGGCGGCACTTGCACAATCGGAGCTGGCGCGGGCGGTTGAATGATTATTGGCTGTGGCGTTTCTACTACCGGCGCAACAGGGTCTTCAACCCACACTGCATAGAGGCTCATGTGCCCACTCATCGAGATGCTTGCGCCAGGCCTATGAGTTACATCGCCTTGGGTCGTGCCGTTGGGATTATTGATGGCCCAACCCGCAAAGGTGTAACCTGGACGCGTGAGGCTTCCTCTTGCCTCCACAGCCACAGAGCTTCCTTCGAGGTGCGTTGTAGCCACAGGGGCACTACCAGACGAGTGGCCGTTAGAATAATAGCTCAGCGTAAGATTGGGGCCAGCGGTTACCTCAAAGTTAACCGTTACCCTCAGGCTGCTGTCGGCTAAGATTCCAAAGGTGATGGGATACACACCTGGCGCAGCAAGCATGGTGCCCGCAATCTTTGCAACAGTAGGAATACCAAAACTGGAGCTCTCGAGGTTTATGGCACGTGCATTTGCGCGCACAACATAGTCTGGCGAGGATGCAAGCCAGGCAATTGCCTGAACCTCGGTCATCACCACATGATTAGCAGAGAGAGCATAACTGGAGTTGCCGTCAATTACGTTGCCATCCATGATTACAAACATGACCGTGGTTGAAACTCTGGGGTCTTCGGCAACCTCAAAGCTCACCAGATAGACACCTTCGTTGGCAAATATGCCCCCGCTGCTGCGCTGCGCTGTGGCTTTGCCCGTAGCATCAACCACTATTGCGTGGGCATTGGCAGCTCTCACATAGTTTGCACCACTGGCGAGGAAGCTGGCAGCCTCACTGGTGGTCATGTAGACGTGCGAGGCGGCAATGGCGTACTTGGTATTGCCCGCGATAGCATCACCTTGCATGACAACAAACTTAACCGTTACGCTCACAGAGGGGTCTTCTGCTACTGCAAAAGTTACCGGATACGTGTCTACCTGGGAGCGTACGCTTCCTGAAGTCCACATTGCCGTAGCAGTGCCTGGTGAGTCATGCTTAATGGCATGGGCGCCAGCGCGAGCAACATAGGCCGCTTCATTAACTGTTCTGAGAAAGTCCTGAGCTTCGGTGGTGGTCAGATATACATAGTTTGCTGCAATGGCATATCTGCTGCCGCCCTCAACAACGTCGCCTTGCATGACGACAAAGTTGACGGTCACACGCAAGCTTGGATCTTGGCTTACCGCAAAGGTAGCAGGATAGACGCCTGTGCGAGGAGCGAGAGCCGGAGCAGAAGCAACAGCGGCAACGCCTGTTGGTATGCCTTGCATCAGTGTGCGTACATCTACGTTGGCAGCCGCAACGAGGCGTGCAGGAGTAAGTCCTGCTGATATAAAGGCGCGCGCCTCATCGGCCGTCATAAAGACATGACTTGCAGCAATGGCGTAGCGCTTGTTTCCTGCTATTTCATCACCTTGCATGACGACGAAGTTTACGGTTACGCTTACCGTTGGGTCTTGGTCTACGGCAAAGGTAATGCGGTAGGTGCCTGGAACAGCTGCAAAGCTCGGAATTGAGTTAGTAAGCTTGGGGCTACCAAAGGGTATGTCTGCAAGCAAGGTAAGCACCTGAGCACCAGCAGCTTTGATATAGTCAGCATCAGTTGCACCAGCCAAGAAAGCCTCTGCCTCATCTACTGTAAAGAAGGCATTAGATGCAGCTATGCTATAGCGCTTGTTACCTGCAATTTCATCGCCTTGCATGACAACGAAGTTTACGGTTACACGTACCGAGGGGTCTTGGTCTACGGCAAAGGTAAGCTTATAGATACCAGGAACAGCTGCAAAGGCAGGCATAGAACCTACGAGAGTGGGGCTACCTTTTGGTATGTCTTCAAACAAGGTCACTACGCGAGCTCCAGCTGCTTTGATGTAGTCTGCGTCTGTTGCACCTTCTAGGAAGGCGGCAGCTTCTTCTACGGTAAAGAAGGCATTAGAGGCA
>WQXH01000053.1 GCA_009784945.1 Coriobacteriia bacterium
GATTTGGCGTGCCAGGTCATTTTTTTGGTCATGGCTTGATACGCGGGCATAGGCTATGGTTGGTCTGCTGAGGGACGGGGTGTTGATGCCAAGTGGATTAAAAGTAGATACCTCTGATGCAAGGTAGCGTCTGTGTCCTGCTGGCGTTCTCTCGGCAACAAGTATGCCTACATCGTCCCAACGCCTGAGTGTCTGGATTGAGACCCCTAGAGTCTTAGCGGCAGTTCCTATGCTAATGTATCTGCTCATATACATACTATTATAGCATATATTGGGAGATATTAGGTTACAGTTTGTAGCCCTAATCCTGCTCTGGTGGCTCTGGAGGATCACCAGCGGAAAATATGGCCGTTACGGCTGTTCCCTCATCAACACTCTCACCGGCTGCAGGTGTTTGTGAGGTAATAGTCATGCCAGTTACATCTCCCGAGTAATCGAGAATCAGACCTCGGCTCGCCAAGGCATTGCTGGCTGTGTCAAGTGTCATGCCAACGATATTGGGAACGCTCACCGTAGGTGTGGGGGTTGGTTCAAGTCCTTTGGACAAGGCAAGGGTTACCGTTTGGCCTGGGGTGCCCGCGCCCACCTGACTTTGATTGGCAACTCGACCAGCGTCTTGACCTGAGAAGATATCCTCGTCATAAACCACAACAAATCCAGCCGCAACCAAGGTGTTTTCGGCATCGGTCTTCCAAAAGCCAATCACATTGGGAATCTGAGCAGATTCCGGACCAGAAGAGATTATGCAAACAATCTTGGTTCCTGCGGCTACTTTGGAGCCTACCGGGGGAGTAGTGGCAATAATCTTGCCGGACTCAATATTTGCATCAGACTTGGATTCTCCAGCTTCAAATTGCAAGCTTAAATTAGAAAGAGCCAATTCTGCTTCTGCGGGAGTCATGCCTACCACGTTGGGCACTTCAATGTTTCCGCTGCCAATCGATATTACCAGATTAACCTTGGTTCCCACAGCAACCCTGGACCCCGCAGTGGGGTTTTGAGACACTACCAGTCCTGCAGCAACGGTCTCGGAGTTTTCGTGTGTAATCTCACCAACGTCCAGCTGCTCCGCTTGAATAAGACGCTTGGCCTCATCCTCGGTTGTTTGAACGACCTGGGGCACCTCTACACGCGCCTCGTCGTTTGAGCAATAGATAAAGTACACAGCTATAGCAGCAAAGAGTACAACCAGCAATGCTACCAGAGTAACGATAAGGGGCGCATTGGAGCGCTGGGAGCTAGAGTGACCTCGGGAGCCAGAGCTGCCGCTACCACCAGCTCTCATGTGAGTGGCGTTGCCTCCCAGCTCGGGCATAACGGCGGTTGCTGCCGCAGGAGGAACTACTGCCGGGGTGGTTATGACCTGAGTACGAGCCTCTTGGCGAGCACTACTCAAAGGCTTACCTTGCAAATAATCGCTCAAGGCCATACGCATCTCGTCGGCAGTTCTATAACGCTCGCTCGGGTTTTTGCGCATGGCTTTAAGGATGATTGCCTCCAGGCTTTCATCGATGGTATTGTCAAATGCTCGAGGAGGCGTGGGCATTTCATTGACCTGCTTTACCGCAATGGAAACGGCATCGGAGCCATCAAAGGGAACCCGTCCGGTCACTGCTTCGTAAAGCACTACTCCCAAGGAGTAAATGTCAGTAGCAGGAGAGAGCTCCTTGCCCTGTGCTTGCTCGGGTGAGACATAATATGCTGTGCCAAGCACCGAGCCTGTTTGCGTTAGATTGGCGCTGTTGGCACGAGCAATACCAAAGTCCATGACCTTTGCATTGCCGTCTGGCTGCACCATGATGTTTTGCGGTTTGATATCGCGGTGAATGATGTCGTAACTGTGGGCAACGCCAAGAGCCGCAGACACTTGAGCACCAATCTCAGCAACTTTACGCTGATTGATGGCGCCCCGTTGCGTTATGGCGGTTTTCAGGTCGGTGCCGCGAATGTATTCCATGACGATGTAATAGGTTTGGCTGGTCTGCTCAAAACCCCAGTCATAGATATTAACGATATAGGGGCTTTGCAAATTGGCAGCTGCCTGAGCCTCCTGTTTAAAACGAACCGCAAAAGTCTCATCCGAGGCATACTGCGGAAGCATTACCTTGACTGCCACCGTTCTGCCCAGGGTCTCATCGGTAGCTTTGTAGACCTCTGCCATGCCGCCAATACCGATTTTTTCGGTGATGCGATAGCGACCCGCAAATACTTTATCAATCACTTCAATCCTCCATGTTTTGTGTACCCGATAATAATAGCATTACCTTTCACCCATAGGCGTTAACAGCCGCCATGAGAATATCCCGCGCGCGAGGAGTAGCAGTGCCCTCTCCCGCTTCTTCCAGCACTATCGCCACGACAATAGCACGCCCATCTACTTCCAGATAACCAACAAACCAAGAGTCGGGTACGGCGCGTCCGGTTTCTGCCGTTCCTGTCTTACCACGCACGACATAGCCGGGAATCTGTGCCGCGTAGCCGGTGCCTGATGCCACCACTCCCTCCATGGCTGTTTTTACATCAGAGATTACAGCGCTTGAGCCTACATTTCCAAAGACCTCTGGTCTGGTGTAGGAGAGCTCCTTGCCGCTTGGTGAATGTACGCTTTTTACTACGTAGGGATTCATGATAGTGCCATTGTTGGCAATAGCAGCTCCAACCATGGCCATTTGCACCACCGTAGCTTGTGGACCAGCAGGAGAATCTCGGTGCTCTCCTACGGGCTCCCCGGCGCCTGCCCAGGCTGTCTCCCAGACGGTCATGACTCGAGGATTGGGCATGAGGGAGGTAGTAACCAGAAAATCTCGCCCAATACTGCGATCAAAGCCAAAGGCATCGGCAACCGAGACCAAGGTGTGAGGCCCCATAGAATCGGCCAACTGGGCAAAGACGGTGTTTGAAGAGAGCGAAAAAGCCTGTTCGACGGTAACTGTGCCATAGCTGTTATTGCCAAAGTTAACAACCGGAGCGCCACCAAAGGTGAGGGTTCCCGGGGCATCGTAGGTATCGGAGAGTTTAACTCCGCCGCTGTAGAGCGCCGCTGTAAGTGTGACTATCTTGAAGGTTGAGCCAGGGGAGTAGAGCCCTTGAGTAGCGCGATTAAACAGCACTCCGGGGTCTCCAGCGCCAGCTGAGCTTGCTGCTTCTATGACAGCTTCGGCATCGCTCAGGTTATAGGTAGGTGAGCCAGCGGCCGCAAGGAGCTCGCCCGTAGTTGCATCAAGCACGATAGCACCACCGTGGTAGCCAGCCAGAGCATTTTGCGCCGCCATTTGCAGGCGCGAGTCGATGGTCAGCCTCACTTCGTTACCGGGGTTTTGGATTCCGGCTAAAGAATTGACGACTTCCGTCCAGGTGCTAAAGCTGGCCTCGCCACGCAGCTCCTCTTGCATGTGAGCCTCTACGCCACTGCTGCCAAAGCGAGTACTGGTGTATCCCACGATATGGGTTGCCAGGCTTCCCTGGGGATAAACGCGTGTAAAGGTGCCGTCTCCGTTTGGCACGCTGTGGGCGAGGATTACTTCGTCTGCAGAAATAATGGCACCGCGTTCGGCGGTGGCCTCCCGAGCTATGGCTCGGCTGTTGGTAGGCAGACTGCGCACCTCTTCTCCCCGGATGAACATTTGATAGGCTAAATTGCCAATAGAAAGAGCAAATAGCAGTGAGAGCACGGTGACCAGTGCTGTGAGGCGCTTGCCAAGTGCCATTCTGCCCAAGACACCACCATCAAGATTGATGGTGGACTGAAGCTCGCTTTCGAGGCCTGTACCGCTGTCAGAGATTCGTATCAAAAGAGCGATGATGATAAACGATCCCAAAAGCGAGGAGCCGCCTTGGCTCATAAAAGGCAAGGTGATGCCGGTAAGAGGGATGAGTAAGGTTGTGCCACCTATGGTAACAAAGGCCTGAAAGGCAACAGACACGGTAAGTCCTGCTGCTGCAAAGGCCTCGGTATCTGAGGCGGCTCGGCTGGCTATGGTAAAGCCACGAACAGCAAAGAGGGCAAAGAGAATGAGGATGCCTGCGGCTCCAAAGAAGCCCATCTCCTCAGCCATAGCCACAAAGATGAAGTCCTTTGCCACTACCGATATGAACGTAGGCATACCACGACCAATGCCGGTTCCCAGTACGTCGCCGTCTGCAAGGGAATACAGCGCTTGCACCAGTTGGTATCCTATGGTTTGTGCGTAGGCAAAGGGATCAAGCCAAATGGCCACACGAACTTGAACATGCTCAAAGAAATACCATACCACCACACTGCCTATAGCCGCCAAGGCTATGGCAGTAAAGACAAAGCTCAGCCGCCCGGTGGCAACGTAAAGCATGGCAATGAAGATGCCAAATAACAGAAGAGCGCTGCCGAGGTCGCGCTCGAAGATGACAAGGATTATGGAGATGCCCCACATGGCAAGCAATGGCACCAGGGTGCGCAGATTTGGGAGATTAAAGCGCCCTATCCTCTTGCCCGAAACCGAGAGCATCTCGCGGTTTTCTGCCAGATAGCCTGCGAGGAAAATCGCAATGAGTATTTTGGCAATCTCGCCTGGCTGAAAGGAGAAGCTGCCAATGAGGATCCATCTCTTAGAGCCACCAATTTCGGTGCCAATGATAGATGGCAGTAGCAGCAGTATGAGGCCTACTATTAGGATGGTGTACTTGTATTCTCCCAGCTGTTTGATTGAGCGCACGGCAAACAAGGTGAGTATCATGGCGGCTATAGCCACAAAGAGCCAAATGACCTGCCGCCCGGCCATCTCGGGAGCGAGGCGCAGCACAAAGGCTATGCCTATACCACTTAAAACAAAGCAGATGGGCAGCAGGGCAGGGTCGGCACCAGGGCTCAGCCACCGTACTGCCAAATGCATGGCTAAGAAGGCAACAAAGAGCCCAAGGGGAATACTGAGTGAGCCGAGGGTTAAAGGTTGGTCACTGCCTAAAATTGCTAAAGTAAAGAGCAAAATAACCACAGGAGAGCCTGCCAGCAGCAAGAGCAGCTCGATGGAGCGGCGACTGAGCCCACCTCTCTGTACACCACGAGCATGAGCAGAGGCAAGCGAGCTCATGAAGAAGGTCTTTCTCTTACAGATGATTGGCGTATTTGTTGCTCATAGGAGGATACAACCGAGGCTGCCTCGCTCAGGGAGTCAACTCGAACCCCTTCTTTGAGGCGTTCGGCCGTGGTGGGGCGCAGGTCAGCAGGGTCAACGTTGGTAGTGTATTCGTACCATTCCAATCGCAGCCCCGGCAGCACTTCGTCTGGCAGGCCACGATAGACCACCACCCTGTTATCTTCGGTGCGTAAAAAGGCATTGCTATCAGCGTACCAGTATACGCCGGCCACGGCACCACCTACGAGCAGTGCCAATAAGACCAAAAAGGTGAGTATGCCCAGATGGAGTCTTTTAAAAACCCCCGCTTTGCCGCTCTTAGCATTGCCTCTTCGAGCTCTTTGGAATCGAGCTCTTCTGCTGCGAGTATCAAACGCATCTTCAAAGCCAAAGGCATCATTGCCAAAGTTCAAAAACTCACTCTCATTGTTATTGATATCAACCACAATCACAGAGATGTTATCGAGCCCTCCGCCGTTTCGCGCAGCTTCTATCAGCTCGTCGCAGGCTTGTTGTGGTTCGTCAGTGCTCGTCAAAATATGGGTGATGTCTTCTTCGGATACCATGCCGTAGAGTCCATCGGTGCACACGAGTAGGCGGTCGCCTACGGTAGCCTGTAGCTCATAGATGTCCGCCTCTGTTTTAGGGTCGGATCCCAAAGCTCTGGTGATGACCGAGCGTTTGGGGTGCAAGGCCGCCTCGGCAGCAGAGATGTGACCACCAGCCAGCAGTTCGCCCACATAGGAGTGATCGCGCGTGAGCTGCTGTAAGCGCCTATTGTGCAGGAGGTAGGCTCGGGAGTCACCTACTTGAGCTATGAGCAAGCGGACGCCATCAAGGATGGCCACGGTGAGCGTGGTTCCCATGCCCTCGCGTCCTCGTCCGTCTTTTGTAGCTTCTATGATGACGCGGTTGATGGTACGCACCGTGTTGATGAGCGCATCGCTATCGCGGATGGACAGAGCATGTTCTGCGAGTATCTCTACGGCAATTTCGGAAGCAACTTCTCCGGCTGCGTGACCTCCCATGCCATCGGCCACAGCATAAAGCGGCGGCTGAGAGACGAGCGCGTCTTCGTTTGTTTCGCGTACGCAGCCAATGTTAGTGCGTGAGCCAAAGTTGTGTGCTTTATGACTCATGAGCGACCTATCCTGAGTGTTGCATCGCCAATACTTACGAGCGAGCCCGGTTCAAGCGTTGTAGGAGCCACGATGCGCTTGCCGTCTACCAACGTACCGTTGGTAGACCCCATGTCCTCAACAACCAGGGAGTCAGAAAAAAGCGCAAAGCGGGCATGGCGACCAGAAACATAGCTGGCGTTAATAACGATGTCAGAACCCGGCGAGCGCCCTACTACCAGTGGTCCGGTCAAAGGCATCTTGACACCTCGCAATTCGCGTGGCCCGCGCTCTATCGCAACAGTCCAGCGTTCGCCCTTGCGATTTTGTCCCTTAACCAGGCCAATGCCTGTGCGCATGACCGCAAAGAGGAACAAAAAAAGTAGCAAGATGAGAAGAGCTCGCCCCACTAGTAGTGTTATATCGATCAATGGTGCTCCTCTTTATCACTCCATAAACTGGAATATCGTCATGCCTATCGTCACTTGATCGCCAGACTTTAATATGGCGCTGGTGATGGAGCGACCATTGAGCTGTGTACCATTGGTTGAGCCCAGGTCGGTTACCTTCCATCTACCAGTGGCATCCTGAGAAAAACGGGCATGCACTCGGCTTGCGTTTGCATCAGCAACCAAGATGTGATTTTCTTTGCCGCGTCCAAGCGTTATCTTGCGGTGCTCCAAACGATATGTTCGTTGTTCTGCGCTATTAAAGAGGCTGGCATTGCCAATGACGCTTAAGGTTTCTGGCTCTGCCCCGCTTGCATAGGTGGCCGAATCGGTCAAAGGGGATTGTGCTGGGGTAACGTTTCTGGGGGACAGTTGAGCTTCAGCGTCGCGACTGCTCCTACCTTGCGAAAGCGGCAGCAAGCTGGATGAATCTGGCGTGTCGGCGTTGATGTTTACAGGAACGTCAAAACCTGCAAACCTGTTGTCCAGAGAGTGGGGGGCACTGCCCCCTCGGTGCGGAGCGTTATTTTGCTGAGACATCTGATTGCCTGCACGTCCAACTGAGTGAGCGTGAGGCATGCTGGCAGCTTCGGGCGGCGTGGGATTCTTGGGCGCAAGCCCATAGTATTCCTGCTCTTCATTTCTCAGCTTTTTGATAATAGGAGCGGCAACCACCTCTGCTATCACATCAAAGCGGCCTTTTTTCAGCCCTGGATCAGGAATGAAACGCACCAGAGGGCGCGAATCAAATTCCATGCCAGCCTCAGTGCCCTTAGCGTAAAGGTAGTTTTCTATCTCAGAAGATAAAGTGGGATAAAAACCAAAGAGCCGCTTGTCGTCGCGCTCATTAACCAGCACGTTGTAGAGCGTAGGTGCGTATTGCCTGCCCGATCCAACGAGCTTTTCCCTCTTCATCTGCTTTTCAGCTTTTTTAGCAATCTGCGCAGGCTCGATAGGACTGGCAAACATGGCCGCTGCGGCACCGTCTACTGCGCCTTCGACCCTTCTCTCAAAGTTGGAAATAACACTCACCTTGTTCGTCCTTTGCTTTCCTTATCACAGTGCTGTGGTTGCACGCCTACCAATATGAGCAATAAGCAAAACGCGAGAGCTATCACCAGCCTTACGATAAGGGCGGTTAAAAGCGTTGCGCTGTGCGCTCCAACGAAGAGTGAGAGCGGTATGAGGTACCCCGCTGCCACTATGCTGGTGCTCAAAAAAGTTGCTAGTGTATATTTTACACGGCTTTTGCCTTTGCAAAGTAGCGACATAACAACAGATGCACACAACCAGCTTACCAGAATGAACCAAAACTCCGGCGCTGTAAAGAGGTGAGCAAGGGGCACGAAGAGAAGATTGCTGTGTGGCATCTGCATGAGCGCAGGCGAAACGTTAAGAAAGCTCTGCAAGGCAGGCTCACTTAACTGCCCATATGCTGGCGCTGTGCCTATGCCTACCGCCGGGCCAAACAACGTAGTGATGAAACCGTGGCTCACGAGAGAGAGCAGGGAGCAAAGGAAGCATCCTAGGGCAGCCGTGCCTAAGGCGCGCCTCCAGTTTTGTATGTATCCAGCCAGCAGGGGTACCAGCATAGGAAGGCTGAGCATTGCCAGCACTGGCGCGAGGGGCACTACGATGCTATCCGCCAGACTGCGTCTTCCAATGCAAACCCACCAGGCAACGCAGCCAGCAAGAACCAGTATGCCAATGAACCAGTTACCGGTAAAGAAAAGGCCGATACCCAGGCACACCACCGCAATGGCTACGCCAATGCGTGGCACAAGGAGGGTTGCAATGAGAGCCACTAAAACGAGAGCAAGCCTTACGACAAAGGCTGCATCAAGCAATGCTGGCGCTGGACTTCCGGTGTTTGCAGCAGCAGCTGTTGCTGCTTGAGCGAGCGGATCGCCCAGATAGGGCAAAGCACTCATTGCCAGCCACACCATGCCAGCAACGCCTAAAGCGCACACGCAGCGAGAAAAAAAGCTTTGGCTTTTGGGGTTCAGCCTTTGCCAGAGGGGTGGCCCAGGCTCTCTTTTCTTCTTTTGTCTCTGGTTGGCCTTTGTGCGTTTTTCTTCTTTGTCAGAGCGTCTTTGGTCTCGGCGCTCTTCTTTTTTTGTGTCTTTCTTGGATCTGTCCGAATCCTGATAGTCACCAGAATCCCTTAAACCGCTATCCCAAATAGCAAATTCTTGTGTGGCAGGTACATAGTCTTGATTGAGATCAAGTTCGAAGAGGCTACTTTGGGATTCGTCTAGCTCACGGTCTGACTCCTCTCGGGTGCTGCCCGAGCTGTCTTCGAGAAGTGCAGCCTCTTTGCCAACCCACCCTCTTACCAAAGCTTTGAGCGATCTGCGCCCTGCGCCGATCTTTCCGAGATGTGGTCGCAGCTCCAGCCATAGTTCAGCAACGCTCGCTTGGCGTTGTTCCATCATGGGGCTTAAGGCCTTGATGAGAGCCTCATCAATAGCTCCCACCAGTGTTGGTCTGAGCTCAGAGGGCAAGGCGTAGTTTTGCAAGGTGGTGGTCGAGAGCGACTCACGTATGCTCAGCGCAAAAAAGGGATTGATACCGGTGAGCAGCTGATAGCATAGGCTCGCAAAGCCCCATAGGTCGGTGCGCACGTCTACCAGCTCGCCGGTGAGCTGCTCAGGAGGCATATACCCAATGGTTCCACCCTGCACCTCGCCAAAGCCACTGATGCCCGCCAGCTCTGCAAGACCAAAGTCGCTCACCTTGATATGCCCTGATTGATCGATGAGTACGTTGGCGGGCTTGATATCTAAGTGGAGTACTTGGTTTTCGTGTGCGTACTCCAGCGCAGAGACTATGCCTTCAAGAATGGTGGTAACCACGTCCAAGGACAAGAGCTCAGTAGAGTCTTTCATGAGCTCGGCAAGTGAGGGGCCGTCAACATTTTCCATGATGATGAGGGTCTCGTTTACGCCCCCCTCAAAGTCATAGATATTGACGATGTTGGGGCTGGAGAGCAGAGCAGCCGTTCTTGCCTCTTCAAGGCTGGCCACCGACAGATTTCCACCCGCCTTGATGATTTTTTTAATGGCAACGCGACGTGTCAGCCGAGTATCCCAAGCAATGATTACATCAGAAAAGCCGCCCCTGGCGCGAGGAAAGAGGAACTTATACCTCTGAGCAATAAGATCCTCGCCCAAGCCCTTATCTGACATCTTTTGGCACCTTACTCAAATCCAGTATGGTGGTGCAGCTGGAGCAGCGTACGGCAGTCTCTGCAATCAGAGAGCCACAGTAGGGGCAGGTCTGGGTAGGAAGAGCCTTGTTTAAAACCTGCTTCTTTGCTAGAGTGTTTGCTCCTTTGATGATAAAGAAGATGACGATGGCGGTCACAAAGAAATTCATGGTTGCCTGAATGAGCTGACCGTATCTAAAGGAAGCAGCGTCTTTGCCCTCGCCAATGGTAAAGTGCAAGGTCGAAAAGTCAACATTAAAGGTGATTAATGAAATAAGAGGGGTAACAAAGTCTCCCACTACAGAATTGATGATAGCGGTAAATGCTGCTCCGATGACAACTGCCACGGCCAAATCCATGACGTTGCCTCGATTAATGAATTCTTTGAACTCGTTCCAAAGCTTTTTCATAGGAATTATTATAACATGAGACAAATTTGACAGCAGCCTCTCGTGCCTCTTCGGTGCCCCCTCGTGCCCACTTACGTGCCGTGCGCAACGTGCACCCACTTGCTGCACTCACTTGCTTGCCGTCACTATTGCCCTTGCTCAGCCTCCTATCAGGTGAGTAGTGATATGTTCTACAGGGCTCTCAGTAGAGCAATAACCTTTCCGATAATTTGGACATCTCGTGTGTAAATGGGCTCCAGAGCGGCGTTTTGGGGCTGGAGGCGGATACAGTCTTTCTCACGATAAAAGGTTTTTACCGTGGCATCCTCGCCCAAAAGCGCCACGACAATGTCACCATTGTCTGCGGTAGGCTGCTCGCGCACTACAACGTAGTCTCCGTCGTTAATGCCAGCCTCGATCATAGAATCTCCCTTGATGGTGAGCATGAACGAGCCTCTGTCTCCTACGAGTTGCCTTGGAAGGGTGTAGCTGTCGGTTATGTTTTGATCGGCATAGAGGGGCACTCCCGCAGCCACCTCGCCAATCAATGGAAGGCGTACTTCATCATAAGGCCTTGCGCTCTCACTACGACCACCTTCCATCATGGCCAATGAACTTGCCTCATCAGACTCATAGCCATTGGCATACAACTCCTGCCAACCCTTGTCTAAGATAATGAGCGCACGAGCTGAGTCTTTGCCCTTATGGATGAAACCCTTCTTTTCCAAACTGGACAGATGCGAAAAGACGGTAGAAGGCGAGGCCAAGCCCAGGTGCTCTCCAATATCGCGAACACTGGGCGGATACCCCTGAGAGGCAGAAAGCTCCGCAATGCACTCGAGTACCTGATATTGACGCTTGCTGATAACTTCTCGAACCATAGGAACTCCCTTGTTAGTAGCTTTGCCTGCAAGCATAGCATAGAAACTAAAAATAAGCAAACAAATGTTCTCTAGTATGACACAAGCTAATAGCTGGTGTTACTGTACTAAGCCGCTACCGCGGCAGCCCGTAGTCCGTCATTGCGGCCTCCGAGCCGCAATCTAACCAAAATGCGTCTCAGATTGCGGGTCAAGCCCGCAATGACGAATTGGGTCTGATCAGTAACATAGCTGGTGGTAGTCAGACACTCGCCTGGAGCATACCCTGTTTCAGAACCCGGAGGCCTCCGCCAACTGCGGGGCTTAATTCGCTTTGCGAATTGCCCCGCACGCGCTCCAGAACCTGAAACAGGGTATGCTCCA
>WQXH01000054.1 GCA_009784945.1 Coriobacteriia bacterium
ATGAAAACAGGAGAGTTAATGTCAAGATTCTCTGATGCATCTAGAGTGCGAGATGCCTTGGCTCAAACTATCCTCACGCTTATATTTGACAGCGCTATGGTGATAGTCGGAGCGTTTCTCTTGCTAAATCAAAACATGTTTCTGTTCCTAATTAGCTTAGGAGTCTTTGCTGTATATTCTCTTGCAGTAATGTTATTTGTAAGGCCGATGAGAAATATCAACCGAGAAATTATGAGTCAATACGCTTTTGTATCCTCTTACTTAAAAGAGTCCATTGATGGCATTACCACTGTTAAATCGTTCAACGCAGAGAGTGCAATCAGAGACACAACGAGAACGAGATTTAAAGTTTTTGTTGACAAGAATGCCAAGGGGATCTTTCTTGGCACTAACCAAAATGCCATTTCACAATTCATTTCTTCAGCCGGACTACTTGTTGTGTTATGGGCTGGTTACTACGTCGTAATCAATGGTGGAATGTTCTTTGGAGAGCTGATGACGTTTTATATCATGCTAGGATTTTTCCTTGCGCCAGCACAAAACTTAATAGAACTTCAGCCTAGAATACAGTCTGCTATTGTTGCGGCTGATCGTCTAAATGATATTATGGAGTTACCACAGGAGTCTTGTGGTGATGAAACTATTACCGATATATCTCTTTATAGTCCAATATCTATTGAAAACCTAACATTTCGGTATGGCTATAGAAGGCCAGTTCTCCATGATATATCTCTTTCCATAAAGGCTGGAGAAAGCGTGTTGCTGATCGGCGAAAATGGAAGCGGGAAGACTACGCTTATTAAGCTATTAATGGCCTTCTATGACCCTGGAGAAGGATCAATAAGAATTGGTGACAAAGAAATTGAAGAAATTGGAAAAGCTACTTTAAGAAAAAAGATTGCGTATGTTCCCCAAGAGACGTTTCTGTTCTCTGACACGATTAGGAACAATTTTCTTTTTGTAAAACAAGATGCTTCTAACGAAGAAATTGTTGAGGCTTGTCGGCAAAGCAGAGCTGATGTATTTATCCAAGACTTACCAAACAAATATGAAACTGTCATACAAGAGAGCGGTGCAGATTTATCTGGGGGCCAAAGGCAAAGAGTCGCTATTGCAAGAGCGATACTAACGAAGCCAGATATACTAATATTAGACGAGGCAACTAGTAATCTTGATGCAAACACTGAACGCATGATACTTGAGGATGTGCTTGCTGCAAAAGACAAAACGACTTGCATTGTCATATCGCATCGACTGAGGTCTACCTTGGACTTCGATAAAATAGTTTTTCTAAAGAATGGCACTATTGCGGAAATAGGAACACATAAAGAGCTCTTGCTAGCTAACGGCCTGTACGCTGAGTACTATTGCAACAACACTCTCAGCAACTCTTTTTGAGCATCGCTGCGGAGTTTGTTAGTCATACACGAAGCGTTAACAGAGTGTCCCCTGGCCGAATTATCGCTCACTCCGATAAGTCAGATTCTCTTGTATGGTTTCGCAATTTGTTGTCCAGTTTTTGCCTAGTTGCATGAAACTCCCGCTACCGCTGGCAAAAAGCCATTCTTGTCAGCCGAGAGAGTGCGGAAAGTGTTCAGCAAGAACTTAGTTACTGATCAGACCCAATTCGTCATTGCGGGCTTGACCCGCAATCTGAGACGCATTTTGGTTAGATTGCGGCTCGGAGGCCGCAATGACGGACTACAGTCTGACTAGTAACAGAACTTACTTGAAGCCAAAGTGCTTGAATAGTGAAGACTTGAGCTATTGCCTGCTCCTGTTTAAAATGAAACCTGTATTGGCTCTTGTTAGGGATAAACGATTGGAGTGTTACCTCATGATCAGCCTTGTGCTATGCCAATGTAATGAAACATAGCCAACCTACTGTTGCGCGCTCTACTGCCCTGATGTCAGTGGCTACGCTTATTTCGCGAGTTACTGGTTTGGCTCGCACTTTTGTCATGGCCGCTGCTGTGGGTACGACTTTTATCGCCTCAGCCTTTAGCATAGCAAATACGCTCCCTAACCTTATCTACGAATTTGCACTGGGCGGGCTCTTGAATGCGGCCTTTGTGCCACTCTATCTGCTGCATACGGCTAAGTATGGGCACGAGGGGGGCAACCGCTACGTCTCCAACCTCCTCAACATCGTGGTGCTGGTTCTAGGCGTTCTCACGGTACTTGCCACCTTCTTTGCGCCACAGGTCATTGCAACTCAAACCTTTCTTGCCCAATCTGTAGAAGCAGAGGTCACTAAAACCGCTATATACTTCTTTCGCATCTTTGCTGTACAGCTGCTCTTTTACGGCATCGGCGGTGTAGTGACGGCTATGCTCAACGCCAACCGCATCTTTGTGCTCCCCTCGGTGGCACCTGCCTTCAACAACCTTCTAGTAATCGGCTCGTTTGTTTTCTATATGATTCTAGTGTCCACTGACAGTCAGTTTGCACTGCTGGTTCTGGCCATCGGCACCACCCTCGGTGTAGTCGTGCAAATGGCAATACAGATTCCTGCGGTTGTCAAACTGGGATTCAAGTGGTCACCGCGCGTCAATTTCAGAGATCCAGGATTCATTGAGATGCTCAAAACCGGCGTGCCGATGGTTATCTTTATGGTAGGCATGGCAACGTCCTTTACCTTCAGAAGCAATTTTAGCCTCGTCGCAAACGACCCAAGTGGAAAGGCTATACTAGAATACGCTTGGACTTGGTTTCAGCTATCCCACGGAATCATTGCGGTCTCGCTTTCACGAGCTCTCTTTACCGAGATGTCAAGGTCAGTCGCTGTTGACAACATGGATGGTTTTAGGCACTTTATGCAAAAGGGCAACACATACACACTGCTCTGCATCATCCCACTTGCAGGACTCATGTGCGTACTATCAAAGCCCATCATACAGATGTTCAACATAGGGGCGTTTACAGCAGACGATGTGGCTATGGTTGGGCTTGTGCTAAGTGTCTGGGTAATTGCTCTCCCCTTCTACTCATTTCAGATGCATTTATTCAATGTTTTTGCGTCGCTCAGGCGCTTTATGACCTTCTCGCTTATCTGCACAGGCTTTTGTGCTCTTCAGTGTGTTCTCTACGCAGCGCTCTCCTCACCCGCCCTGCTCGGGCTCGTTGGCATCTGCATAGCAGATATCGTCTATTACACCATAACAGTGGCTATTTTGCTGGTAGTGCTACGCCGTTATATAGGGGTAATAGGTGTGCGCGGGATGCTTACGAGCACTCTCAAGGCACTAGCGGCTACCCTTGCAGTGGCTGCCCTCATCTGGCTCCTTTTGCCAAACTTCTCACTCTGGACTGGCCCTCTCGGTGGCTTCGCTTCAGTAATCCTCTACGGTTGTGCTGGTCTAACAGCAATACTTCTACTCTACAAATTGTTAAAGATCAAAGAAATGGATCTCCTCATCAATATGGTAAAACGCCTGTTTGCACGGGCATAATTCTACAATTGCTCTGCTTAAACAGTAGTTCGTTTGCTCTTAGTGAAACCACAATTAACTCATTTCAACTAGTCATCTCCCCCTTGTCCCAAGGCAACTTGGAGCGATTTTACCTACTGCGTAAAACGTAGTATTCTCTGCGGCGATTTGTCAAGAGCTTTCTGGTATCGATGAAAATGCTCTATGCTTGGCATATGCGTAGGGGTGACAAGGGGACGGGGCGTTTGTCACCTTATCAGGAAGGTGACAAACGCCCCGTCCCCTTGTCACCTGCGTCTGAAGTTTCCAGCGACACTTCAATCTGATGAATCGTATTGTTATTAGATGATATTGGTTTGAATTGCAGAAAGAGGGCAAGGGTGAAGAGAGTGTATTCTAAAGAAGAACAAAACAAGAGTGATAGTGCAGTTGATCTAGGCTTGACTCCTGAGGGGCAGTCTTCTCAGGGCACACAGCCCCGCAAGCAGCCCCGCAAGCAGCCTGGTTTTGCTGGAACCATCTTTGTTGCTACTACCATTGCCGTGTTAATGACTACTGCTGGCTTGAGTATAGCGAACCATGAGCCAAGGAGCCAAGGAGCTGCAATTGCAGGCGATTCAGTCACTCTAGGCGAGCCCGATACTCTACGCACGCCTTACGCCCCAAGAAAGACGGTAGTGCAAAGCGAACCGGTAACTATAAGCGAACCTGAAGCTCAAAGCAAGCCTGTTGCTACGGTTGTGCCTCTTTTGGATGAAGAAGAGAGCAACTGGGAAATCTACCCTGTTTACTCATATGATGAAATCTTCCAAGCGATTCAGCCGCTAGGAAAGCCTGTTTACATAGTTATTTGTCCCTCTGTCGCCTCCAGCCAGCATGATGACACCCTCGCTTCTCCGGCAACTGAGGAAGGCGCAACCAGCACAGGCAATGCCGGGTCATCTGGGGCTGTTACCTACGATACAGCACAAAACTCTGGCACGGTCGAGGGCGATTTGCCTCAGGCAGATGCCCAGGTGGCTGATTTAGAGAGCGCAAGCATCATCAAGACCAACGGAGAATACCTCTATTATCTTTACAACAATGCGATAATTATTTGCGTTGCAGATGGAAAGTACACCAGGCAAATTGCGCGCATCTCCGTGGGGATTGGTACGCTACAGGACTTCTATCTTTCAGATGATCGCCTGGTGGTAATGCTCCATAAAGACGGCAACAAGAGCGAGCTCTACGACCGCAATGACCATCACCTCTCCGGCTACCGTGACACCTACCACGACCGTGGCCTCTATGACTGGGTCAGCTTTGCGGCTGTCTACGATATCAGCGATCCAAAAATGCCCAGGCTCATCAATATGTTTGGTCAAGACGGCAAGCTGGAGAGCTCACGGATGGTAGACGGCATACTCTACGTTGTGAGCTTGCATACAGTCAATACCAGCCTTGCGCGCAGTGATGCTCCGCAGACCTTTGTGCCCAATTGCTATGACGGAATCATCAGGAACGCCGAGAAATTAGATTCTATGGCCAGACCGCTTGCTGCTGAGGAAATAAGCCTGAGCTCAGTATGCACATCTCCTCAGTATACTGTTGTCACTTCAATCGACATCAACCTGTCTGAGCGCAAAAGCGAGATTTCGCTCTTGTCTAGTCTAACCAGTGTATCCATGAATCAAGACCATCTCCTTTTGCTAGATCAAAGAAGTCGCACTAATAGATTTCTACAAAACTATCTTGCCCTGGAAGAAGGCGAGCTTTACGAGGTAGCTACTTCTTCACGTAAAACCCGTATCGTGCGTCTGGACTATAATAATGGCTGTATGAACTGGGGCAACAAAGTCGTGGTTGAAGGCTGGCTGGCCAACCAATTCCACTTGGATGAATACGCAGGCTACCTGAGGATAGCAACCACTCAAATTGAATCCTTTGCCACATTGAACGGTAAGCGCATTGATTCTTCCAACCCACCGTCGGTTTATACCCACAGCGTTTTTATTTTTGATAGCAATATGGAGCTTGTTGGCAGTGTAGAAGACATTGGCTCAGGTTACCGCATCTATGCGGCACGGTTTATTGGGGATGTGGGCTATATACACACTTGGGGCAATCCCATCCCTATCTTTTCCCTTGATCTTTCTGATCCAATGAACCCCTGCATCTCGGGTGTCACGGATATACCGGCCGAAAGCGAGTATCTTCTGCCCTACTCAGAAGGAAGGTTGCTCAGCCTTAAGCTGGCTATGCCCTACTCAGGTAAGATCAGGATCGCAATGCTCGATAGGATAGACTCCTCTGCGCTAGAAGAGGCTCACGACGTACTTCTCAAAACCACAACAGCAGAAGCTCTCACTGATTACCAGGCACTGTTTATCAATGCCGAGAACAACCTCATTGGTTTTACTGTTAACACCAGTGCTGTATCCAGCCCCCTTGGAAACCAGACCGAGACTCCAATCACCTTTATGATATATGACTATAGCGATGACGCTGGTTTTACCACGCGAGCAAAAATCCCTCTGTCAAAAGACGGGGCTTCCACGCGTGCTCTTTGCATCGATGACTACCTGTACGTATTTCATGGCTCAAGCATTGGAGTGTATGACCTGGAAACATTCAGTGAGGCTACTCAGCTTCGTGCTTAGCAGCGAGAAGCCAGGGCAACTAACTTATCTCGAAGCACCTTGTGTATGTTGATATAAGAGCGGTTGGAGCATTTCCAGAGAATCTCACGCCCTTCGGCGCTATGGGTGTACACTAACTCAAACTTGCCAAGAAGATGGGAGAGGTTCTTGCAAAACAAAGAGGCATCTTCTTTGTTGCTCGCCAGTAAGGCTGGGCAGGCATAGCTGTGCACATAGTTTTTCCGCTTTAGATTGAGTCCAACCAATACATAGCGGGGGTTTTCTATAGGACTAAGAGCCTCACTCGTAGCCGCTGCATAGATGTTTTGCTCGTATATGGTTGCACCGCGCAGGCCAGAAGTAATCAAGCTGCTCAACGGGTCTGTGGTAATGCGAATCTTTGCGCCAAGGCTTTTGATATGGCCGGCTTGCCTGAGGCTAGCGAGCACTGCCTCAGAGAGCGCTGTAATCCTTCGTTTTGGAGAGAGCAAGCGAGAAAAACGTATGACTGCACGGAAGAGCAGGATTGCAGCGCCCACCACAATGGCGGCCAAAACCACAATCACCTCTCTGTCTACGCCCAGGGTGTCTTGAGTGCTCACGACCACTAGAATAAAAGCAGAGCAAAGCAATGCAACCAACAAGAGAACCAAAATCGGTAAGGCATTCATAAAAGTAAAGTACAGGGGGAGCTTTTCTGGTTTGGCTTCAATGACCTTTTCGATAATTGGGTAGAAGCCGGCAGGGATGGCATCACTCCAGCTCTTAGCCATAGCGCTCCGCGCACGGGCACGGTTTGTCATCTCCAGATTAATGCGCTCAATGCCTTTCTTGTCAAAAGGCGGTGTAAGAATGTCGATACGTTCGATGCCGCTTTCTATGGTGGGTCGCACATAGGCAGGGCCCATGAAGCAGTCAAAGCGCCTCACCAGGGTCTCCCAATCATAACCCTCAAGCTCTCTTGTGCGCTCCAGCCCAGAAAGCAAAAGCTTTTCTCTGTATGTGGCATCTTCAGCAAGGACGGGCTCAATGGTCACCAGGTGCCAAATATTTGCCGTCTTGTTGGGAACCTGGCTGTCAACACGTATTGCTCTTCCTCGCATCTGGTTGGAAAGCATGAAGCTTCCTACGAAGGTGGCCAGTATGAGCGAGTTGATACAGGGAGAATCCCAGCCTTCTCCCAGCAGTGATTTTGTTCCTATGAGGATGTTAATATGACCGCGTTGAAAAGCCTCGGTCAACACCGCCACCTTGTACTTATTTGAATCCCTAAAAATTGCCTCGGAGTATGCAACATTTGGCAGGGGCTTAAAACGGCACGCTATGCCCTTTTCTGAGGCGATGGCAGCTATGGCAACACGAGAGGCATTTGGTACGATAACGAGCGTGCCCGTCAAAAGAGCTATAAGGCTTCCTTGGCCCACTGCTCGTCGCACCGCTTCAAACACAGGCACGGCTCCCATGACAGAGAGTGTTGCTTCCGTTCCTATGACACTCAGCATATCTTTCTTGATAAAGTCGGTGAGGATGAGCATCCTCAGTGAGTTGCCCATGCTTGAGGCCTCACTGATGGCTATCTGAGGTATGGCATGGAGCTTTCCCATAGATGAGATAAGCATTCGATTGAGCTTGCTGTCAGAAAGCAGGCGCACCCGCCGCCGCTCAATCAATCCATGTCGAGCGATGAGACTACGCAGCTCCTCAGAGATTTCTTTAGAGAATAGATCCGGCTTGTCAATAACGAATTGAAACGCAGCCTCATAGTTTTGCCAGAGCTCTCGCGCAGATGATTTCTTAGTATATTTTGAGTTGGTCTTGAGGAGTTTGCTTATCTCTCGTGGTAGCCGCGCCCCAGCTTGCTCCGCCAAACGAAAAAGCGTAAAGAACTCCCGTTCGTTTTTGAGCACGGTGGCAAGTTGAGCATGCAAATTTGTATGAACGCCGGACGATTCATAGATGTGATAGGAAATCCCACTTGCCCTGATTTCTTCAAGGCAGTTTTTGGCATTGGCTCGGTACTTTTCAAGAGTATCACGCTCGTTTGGAGTTGGATAGGTAAAGTACAGATAGTCCTGGTGCGGACACAAGGTCTTTTTCATTACCAACTCGGGAACAAATATCTCCTCATCTATAGGGCCGCAAAGCGCTTCGTAGCGCATCCATTCGGCTTTGACAGAATCATAGGGCGGCGTAGCCGTGAGAGAGATAATGGTTATTCTTTCTTTCGAGTCTTTTTCGAGCTCCTTTATAAAAGCGGTGAGCGCCTTATACCACTCGCTGCGTAAGTGGTGAGCTTCATCTAAACAGATAACCTTGATGCCAAACTGCTTTACTTTGGCAATCAGGTCAAAATCGCGGTAGTCTTCAGCGTCCTCAACGCCCTCGGCGTTTTCAGCGGTGCTGAGGTCTGGGCGGGGTTTGGGTTTGCTCTTTGAGCGGGCGGTGGGCTCGAGACTCTCAGTATTGCTCGGGTTGCTCTCATCATCGCTCTCGTCGAGCCCGATGTCGAGCGGCTCAAGAATCAACTCCCTGCAACTGGCGGCATGCAAGGCCTGGTAGGTGATAGAGGTGATGACGCGAGGATCCTTCAAACAAAAAGAGACATAGGAGCTCAGCTGCTCGCCCTCTGGCAAGAAGCGCTCTTCAAAGCGCTCGCCCCATTGCTGACGAATGGTAACCGAAGGAGAAAGCACCAGGGTTGGCTGGTTGAATCGTCTGATAAGCTCCAGCCCAAGTATTGTTTTACCACTCCCGGGTGCAGCTACAATATGAACCTTGCCGTCAGAGAGATGGCTCTCGACATTATCTAATACAGTCTGTTGATAATCACGAAAGCTGCCCCTGAAGCAGGCCTTGCTGAGGTCTCGATAGATTTCATCCATTGCTGCCAACTGCTTTCTGTGCGCATTCCTCTTGCTGGCGAGGACTGTGCAGTCGTTTGGTTATTCCCACCAGCAATGGGTCGTCTGCATCAATGTTGCCGCTGCATATATGTGCAGCTTCTCTACAGCCTGCATCGCAGGAGTTTTCCATCTTGCAGCCCACACAGGAGGCAGGAAGATAGGCACGCTCTCTAAAGGCGCGCCAGTAAGGGCTCTCAAAAAAGTCATCAAGCGTGCCCACGCGCACTGGCGAGTGATTGCAGGCACGAACAAAGCCGCTCGGATCAATCACAAAAAAGCCTTTGGCGGCCGAGCAAAGATAGCCTATGCGCAGCTGTTGGTACTGCTCGGGATTATCAATGGCGCAGTAGGGAACCTCGGTGCCCAATATGCCCTGCCTCTTGGAGAGCAACAGCACTTCTTCTGCAGTCTGGAGCATGTCGTTAAGGTCTTTTCGATTAAGCTCAAGGCGCTTTATATGTTTGAGCCCTCTTCCTCCTGGTAAAAAACGATTGAGCAAGATGGAGCTACTGCCTGCAATGAGTGCGTTTGCGATGGTTTCATACAGCTCAAATTTGTTGAGCTTGGTGACGGTAATGCCCGTGGTAACATCTAAACCTACTGCATGTGCGCGTTTTATCCAGTAGAGCACACGGTCGACTTCCTTGGAGCCCGTGTGTTTTCTATAGGTCTTGATGCCAGGCAAGCTGGTGCTTAGGGCAAAATCATACTCCTTGAATAGCGCCAGCAGCTCTTCTGTGAGCAGCAAGCTATTAGTGATAATCCGTTTGTTCTCTATCCTTTTATCCCTGCCTATGTAGCCGAGAATCTCATGCAGGTCTGGGCGCATAAGGGGCTCCCCGCCGGTGAGGGTTACATGCTTGGATCCCAACGAAACTACGTGGTCTATGACTTTTTTCCACTCATCAGTAGCAAGTTCCTTTTGAATGAAGCTCCTGTCTGCCTCCCAGGGGCATGAGCAAAACAAGCACTTGCTATTACAGCGATACGTGAGCTCCAAGACAGCAGCCTCAGGCACCTTCTTTGAGCGCAGTGCGTCATTCATAACGCAAGCCCGTCATCTTTTCTATGATAGCCAGTCGCCTTTTGAGGTCGGGTATGCCAACCTCGTCTCCAATGTCACTCTCGCCCCGCAAAAATGAGAGGAGCACCCTATAATCAAAGACAATACTTGATTGCACACGGTGGTAGGTGACTTCATCAGCAAATCTGATGCTAAAGCTGTGTTCGGTACCGGCTCTGCCACTGGCAGAACAGCTTTGGCAAAACATACCCACTTCCAGCATCACATCATGCCCCTCATCGCGCATTTCTTCTACGAGCAAACGAATAGTCTCAGTGTTCTCAGCCATCCACTCGCTTTCGTAACTTTTAGCAGTAATACCGCATCTGTGACACCCAAAGAAAACCTCCTCAGTCATCACTGGAATATAGCAGGTGGCTGTGTAGAGGTATTTCAAATAGTGTTTCGATTGCGGGATGTTTGCCAGCTCCCTCAGCATGTCGTCCATTTCTTCACGCGAATAATCACTTGTTCCTTCGCTCGTTACCAGAGGAGGGTACAGCACGCTATAGCGACCAGTACAAGCAGCAGCAAACATCGAAAAGGTCAGCGCAGCAGCGGCACCAAGCTTAGAAAACGTACGCCTTGATATTTCTCTCATCACGCACTCAGCTCCCGTCGTTCTTTCTTGCCACACTCAGGCTTTTGCCTGAGAACAAGGTTTGCTGGCATCAATTATAACAAGCACCCTTGCCTATTGGTTCATTGCTTGTGGTGTAAAGGGCATCAGGAGCATCGAGCCAGACGCCTCCTGACACCATTAATACGATCCAGAAGGCAATAGTGTCGGATGTCTATATCCCTGTCGTCCTGTCGCGTTTTGCGAAGCATCCCCCACTGTCGTCCTGTCGCGTTTTGCGAAGCAAAATGTTGCAGGACCTACAACAGGCCTGCCAATAATGCAGCTAGTAGACTACTCCCCCAGGCTTTTGAAGTTTCAAGCTCGGGGGAGTACGCATAATAATAGGGCTATGCCTTGGGTCAGGCGCCTGCATACCTCCTTGACCTTGGGCGTCTAGATTTTCCGTAGAGAGCAAGCATGCCAACAGCTGCTATGAGTGTAATTGCACAGAGAATCCAGAGTCGGACACTGTCTCCTGTTGAGGGAATCTCGCCCTTGACATCGGGTTGACTAACCTTGGTATTCTCGGGAGCATTACCCTGGTTGCCGGCGGCGGGAGCACCATTTTGGCTGCCTTGGCTGCCAGCGCCAGGAGGATTGCCTTGGTTTCCAGTGTGAGAGGAATCACCCTGGTTGCCTTGGCTGCCGGCACCAGGAGGGTTGTCCTGGTTGCCCGGGTTGCCTTGGCTGCCAGCACCAGGAGGATTACCCTGGTTTCCAGTGTTTGAGGAATCACCCTGGTTGCCTTGGCTGCCGGCACCAGGAGGGTTGTCCTGGTTTCCAGAGTTATCCCCTTCTATTTCAATCTCAGTATCAGTTTTGGCAGATGCTTCA